>NZ_CBDRFA010000058.1:0-55320 GCF_965343085.1 Nocardiopsis synnemataformans
ACCTTTTTGTTGGATTTCGTGCCCTGTTCCGTTATTAGTGCGCTCTGAAGTGATGTGTGGCTTTTATGCGCCTTTGCGGGAATGTCGTGCCGTATTCCCCGTGCCTGTCGGGTTTTTGGTCAGGCGCTTCCCGGTCGTCTTCCCGGCTCCTCCCTCGACACGCCCGGCACGCCCGGGCCGTTCCCGGTCGTGACCGACTCGGAATGATTTTTCTCCCGGCTCCGGATGCCGTTTCGTGTGGTTACCTGGGGTAGTCGTGCCTGGTGGCTTCGGTTGGCGGAGGCTAGGGTAACCGCCCATGCGGTGGATCTTCGTGCGTCCACGGGTCAGGGGGTGTGGTTACGTAGGGTGATCGGAGTGCATCACTAATTGAATTCGTAATTCCATATTCCGGAACTTGGTGCCAGCGAGAAGGGGTGTGGTGGCGGTAGTTCGGGTTGGGGGTAATCAGGGCGCTGTCGTTGCCCGTTAAACTGGACGCCATATCCAACGAATGGGGTAATTTACGCGGCGTGCCCGGGAAAAACGGCGGTGCGCGCGTCGGGGGAGAGGGGACAACGATGTTCGTCGGCATGCTCCACGCGGTGATGGGCGTTCTTTGGGTGGTAACCGCCTTCAGTGGATGGTCCTGGTGGTAGAACAGAACCGGTGAAACCATGACAGTCCGGTCGTCGTCGGCGGGGGGTGAACGGGGGTGCGGGCTCTTCCTGGGGGCGCGCGTGTCTACGTCGGAATCATCGTTGTCAGTGCTGTCACCATCATGCTCATCGGTCCCTACGCGGGCCTGGATCTGCACACACTGATCCTGATCGCGATTCTCTTCGTGGTCGCGGAGTCGATCAGTACGGCGGTCCTGACGGGCGTCAAGGCGGGGATCTCGCCGAGTTCGGCGGTCTCACTGGCCGCCGTCGTCCTGGTCGGACCGGTCGGGGCGGCGGTGGTCGGTTTCGCCTCCTGCTTCGCCATCCGCAGGCAGAACCTCGTCAAGAGGGCGTTCAACGGAGCACAGTTCGCACTGGCGGCCTACGCGGCCGGACACGTCTACCTTCTGCTCGGCGGAACGGTGGGAGAACCTGGCCGGGAGGACTTCCCGGCCATCGTCCTCCCCTACGTCGCCGCCGTCCTGACCCACTCCCTGGTCAACTCGGCGCTCGTGGCCGTCCTGATGTGGACCCTGGGCGTCGTGCGCCCCGGCGGTTCGCGGGGCCGGTTCGACTGGCGACCGCTGGTGGGGGTGGAGCTGTCCTCCATGGGCTACCAGATGCTCGGCCTGGCCGTCGCCGCGGTCTGGGGCGGTGTCGGCCTCATCGCACCGCTGCTGGTGCTGCTCCCGCTGTTCATCGCGCGCTGGACCTTCGCCCAGCAGCTGGACGAGGCCCGCGCGCACGAGGCCACCCTGGCCACCCTGTGCCAGGCGGTGGAGACCAAGGACTACTACACCCGGGGCCACTGCATGCGCGTGGCGGAGGGCGCCGCCATGATCGCCCGGGAGCTGGGTATGCCCGCTGACCGGGTGCAGAAGATCCGCTACGCCGGGATGCTGCACGACATCGGCAAGCTCGGAGTGCCCACCAAGGTGTTGCAGAAGACCGGCAAGCTCACCGACGACGAGTACGCGGCCATCAAGCTGCATCCCACGCGCGGCTACGAGATCGTGCGGGAGATCAGCTTCCTGGACGAGGCGCTGGCCGGGATCCGGCACCACCACGAGCGCCTGGACGGGCGCGGGTACCCCATGGGTCTGGTCGGGATGGAGATCCCCGAGTCCGCGCGCGTCATCAGCGTCGCCGACGTCTTCGACTGCCTGACCTCCACGCGCTCCTACCGCAGGGCGTGGTCGGTGGAGGACGCCATCGCCGAGCTGCGCGCCTGCGCCGGAACCCAGTTCGACCCCAGGATGGTCGAGGCGCTCGTGCGCGCCGTCGAACGCGAGGGCTGGGAGACACCCGACATCGCCGAGCCGCCGGGCGGCTGTTACGGGTCGGAGGCGGCCGAGCGCTCCGTGGAGGAGTCCGGCCGCGCCGGTGGACCGGAGGAGGTGTCCGCCGAGGAGTGCGCCGCCGAGGAGCCGTCCTCCGCGGGGGCGGCGGCCGACGAGGCCGCCTCGGCGGACGCCGCGGCCTCCGCCGAGGCAGTGACGGGCGGGCGTGAACGATGATGACGCAGAGACAGTCGGACGGGGCCCGGTCGTCCGGACCCGTACTGAGCGGCCCCGAGGGCGGGGCCCTCAACCACCAGCGCCCGCGCGGGTCGATCTGGCGGACCTCCCGTCCGGTGCGCGCGGTGCTGGTCGGCTCGGTGGGCTCAGGCGCCCTGGCCGCGCTGGTGTGGACGGCCTCGACCGGGGTCGTGGAACCGCACGTGGCGCTGGCGTTCTGCCTGGTCGTCGCGGCCGGTGAGCTGGCACGGATTACCCTGCCGGGCCACCGGGAGGTGGCTCCCATCGCCTCGGCCGGCGCGATCAGCTACGCGTTCCTGCTGTCGCTGGGTTCCGGGCCGCTGCACCACTCCGCCTGGCAGGTGGTGGCGGTGGTCGCCCTGGGCGTGGCGCTGGGCGAGCTGCCGCACATCGCCGTGGGCCGCAGCCCCCGGGTGGAGGACGTGGCCCGCAGGGTGCTCTTCGCGGCGGCGCTCGCGATCGCCTTCCGGCCGCTGGCCGACCAGCTCCACCTGTCGGGCCCGTCGGTGACGGCCACACTGCTGATGGCGGCGCTGGTCATGCTCGTCTGGGCGGTGGACTCCCTGCTGGCGGCGGTGCTGCGGGCCGAGCGTCTGCGCACCAGCCCCTCCGTCGCGGTCCGCGACGAGCTGCGCGCCCAGTTCGCCACCGGTGCCGCGATCGGCTCCAGCGGCGTGTTGATCGCGCTGGCCTGCACGGTGACCGGCCTGGGCGGGCTGCTGGTGTTCATCGCCCCGCTGCTGGTGTCGCAGGTGGCCTTCCGCCGCCACGCGGAGGTGCGTCGGACCTACCTGGAGACGGTCCGGGCGCTGTCACGGGTCACCGAGGTGGGCGGCTACGTGGAGAACGGGCACTCGCGCCGGGTCAGCCACCTGGCGCACGGGATCGCCTGCGAGCTGGGCCTGTCCGAGGCCGAGCTGCTGGAGCTGGAGTACGCCGCCCTGATGCACGACATCGGCCAGCTGTCCCTGCGCGAGCCCATCGCGGGCGGCGCCACCGTGCTCGCCTCGCCGAGGGAGCAGCGGCGCATCGCCGAGCTGGGTTCGGCGATCATCCGGGAGACCGGCGTCCTGGACAACGTGGCCGAGACGGTCCGCCGCCAGTGCGAGCCCCTCGCCGGGGACGGCGACGAGGGGGTCCCGCCGCTGGGCAGCCGGATCATCAAGGTGGCCAACGCCTTCGACGACCTCGTCGGCGACAACGGCGACGCCGAGCGCCGCACGGCGGTCCTGGAGCGCCTGCGCATGGACACCGACAGCGAGTACGACCCCCGCGTGGTGGACGCGCTGGCCACGGTGCTCTCCCGGCTCTGACCCCCGGGTCGTCCGGCGGGGCGTCACCGGCCCGGCTTCGGCCGAAGCCGAGCCGGGCACGGGGGCGTGTCCCGGCCGCCTGGCGGCCGGTCAGTCCCGGGGCGGGCGCAGGCGTGTGACGAACTTGTACCTGTCGCCCCGGTAGAGCGAGCGCACCCACTCCACCGGATGCCCGTCGCCGTCGAAGCTGTGCTGGCAGTGCAGCACCAGCGGCAGGCCCACGTCCACGCCCAGCAGCCGCGCCTCGTTGGGCGTGGCCAGGACGGTCTCGATCGAGGCCTCCGCCTCGGCCAGGGAGACGTCGTAGGCGCTCGCCAGAGCCTCGTAGAGCGACGCGTAGCGGTCCAGCTGCCGACGCAGGCCCGGGAAGCGCCGCGCGGCCAGGTGGGCCGTCTCCACGGCCATCGGCTCGCCGTTGGCCAGCCGCAGTCGCTCGATGCGCAGCACGCGCCCGCCGGAGCGGATGGCCAGCAGCTCGGCGAGCTGGTCGTCGGCGTTGATGTAGCTCACGTCCAGGATCCGCGTGGCGGGGTGCAGGCCGTGCGCGCGCATCTCCTGGGTGTAGCTGGTCAGTTGCAGGACCTGTGCCACCTTCGGCTTGGCCACGAAGGTGCCCTTGCCCTGGATGCGCAGCAGGCGGCCCTCGACCACCATCTCGGTGAGCGCCTGGCGCACGGTGGTCCGCGAGGTGCCGAACTGGGTCGCCAGGGCGCGCTCCGGGGGGACCGGGTTGCCCGCGGGCATCGCCTCGATCAGTTCCAGGAGCTGCTTCTTCACCTGGTAGTACTTCGGCACCCGGGGGTTGCCGTCCAGTGTGCGCTGACCAGTCATCAGTCTCCTTCGCCGAGTCCCGCGCTTGCCGCACAACCCTCCCGGTGTGGTCGGCACGGCGGGGATCGCGGCCGCCGATTGGTGTGGACCACTGGTCGAGTGCGTACCTCTTGAGTATGCACGCCTTCATGGGATGATTTGTGAGTGCCTCACCTCAGTGATCTCATCTGGCGACACACGTCACTCAAGCAGGCCGATCTGGAGTGGTTCCACTCCCTGGTCTCGGACTGGCAGCTCCTGGCGGACCTGTCCTTCGCGGATCTCGTGCTGTGGGTGCGTCTGCGCGAGGACGACGGCTGGGTGGCCATCGCCCAGATGCGTCCCACCACCGGACCCACCGCCTTCCAGGACGACCTGGTCGAGACCGTCCTGCGCGACGACATGACCGATGTCACGTCCCGCTCGGCGCCGCGCGTGATCGGGCGCAGGGCCCTCATCGACCGCGCCTGGGAGGAGGGGCGCATCTGCCGCGACGGCGACCCGGACTGGTCGGGCGGCGTCCCGGTGCGCGAGGAGACCATTCCGGTGCGCCGCCAGGGCAACCTCATCGGGGTCATCCAGCGCAGCACCAACCTCAGCTCGGCGCGCACGCCCAGCCGCCTGGAGCTGACCTACCTCCAGAGCGCGGGCGACCTGGCCCAGATGATCGCCGAGGGCGCGTTCCCGTTCAGCGACCAGGGCCCCCTGATGGTGCGCTCGCCCAGGGTCGGCGACGGGCTGCTGCGCCTGGACCAGAACGGAGAGGTGGTCTACGCCAGCCCCAACGCGCTGTCGGCCTACCGCAGGCTCGGCCTGACCGCCGACCTGGTGGGTGCGCGCCTGGACCGCACCACGCTGGAGCTGGCGGCCCCGGGGGAGGCGCGCGACGAGGCACTGACCTACACGGCGAGCGGTCGGGCGCCGCAGGAGGCCGAGGTGGACGCGCGCGGGGTCACCGTGCAGCTGCGCGCCATCCCGCTGGTCATCGACGGGGTGCGCATCGGCGCCCTGGTGATGGTGCGCGACGTCACCGAGCTGCGCCGCCGCGAGCGCGAGCTGATGACCAAGGACGCCACCATCCGGGAGATCCACCACCGGGTGAAGAACAACCTCCAGACGGTGGCGGCCCTACTGCGCCTCCAGGCGCGGCGCCTGGACGTGCCCGAGGCGCGGGCGGCGCTGGACGAGGCGGTGGGCCGGGTCGGATCCATCGCGATCGTGCACGAGATGCTCTCGCACACCCCCGACGAGGTGGTGGACTTCGACGACATCGCCGACCGGGTGATCCAGATGGCGGCGGAGGTCTCCTCCACGGGCACCGCGGTGGTGCCGCGCCGGATCGGCGGGTTCGGCCTGTTGAACGCGCTGGTGGCGACGCCGCTGTCGATGGTCCTGGCGGAACTGGTGCAAAACGCCGTGGAGCACGGCCTGGGGCAGGGGCCGGGGCGGATCGAGGTGCGGGTGCGCCGGTTCGACGCGGAGCCGGGCTACCCGGGGCCGAGCAGTCTGGAGCTGGCCGTCTCCGACGACGGCGGAGGGCTGCCCGAGGACTTCGACCTGGAGGGCACCACGAGCCTGGGCCTCCAGATCGTGCGGACCCTCATCGTGGGCGAGCTGGGGGGGACCCTGGCGATCAAGCCCAAGGAGAGCGGCGGAACCGAGGTGGCGATCACCCTGTCGCTGGAGCACGAGGAGGGGGAGCTGCCCTGAGGCGGGGGCTCGCGCGGATCACGCGCGGGGGCCGCCCCGGGGGTCCTGGAGGGATGCCGGCCGCGACGGCCCCGGGCGCCCGTCCCCGCCGCGCCGAGCGGGGACTCCCCGATGTCTTCCGGGAACCCTCAGGGCCTCCCGGGAATCCTTGGGACCTTCCGTGCGGGGGACCTCAGCTGCGGACCATGGTGCGGTACGCGCTGCCGCGGCGCTTCTTGAGCGCGCGGCGCTCGTCCTCACTGGTACCGCCCCAGACGCCGCCGTCCTGGCCGCTCTCCAGGGCCCAGCGCAGACAGGCCGAGCTGACCGGACAGCGGTTGCAGACCGCCTTGGCCTCCTCGATCTGGATCAGTGCGGGGCCGAAGTTCCCGATGGGGAAGAAGAGTTCGGGGTCTTCGTCACGGCAGGCTGCGTCATGGCGCCAGTCCATGCGGTCCACTCCTCACGGTGAGGCGATCGGGGGCTTGTGAAGCTTTTCACGATCTTGTGCGCGTCCGTAACGGGCGAAGGGCGCCCGATGGATGGGTTCCATCGGAAGGGTGTTCGGGCCGAGGGCCGTCAAGGTTTCATCCCACGGCCATGTGGGAAGCGCCCCAATTAACTCGCCTGTAACTCGCGGCGATATCTTGAGCGTGACAGGATCGATCGGCCCATGCAAGAGCTGCCGAGGCCAAAGGTCCTGCTCGGCGTGTCGGGTGCGTCACAGTGGCTCGGAATGGCGTCTTTCGGCGTAATTAACAGACGATTCGTAATGCCTTCGGTACAGAGTGGAAGTTGACCTGTTCGCGGTCTCCCAGGTATTCACCATCGATTTGGAAGGCCCTGGGGTGGGATGACGTGATCTGGAGAGAGTCCTGGTCGTGCCACGTCACGTAGCCGTCCCCACGTGCGGGAAGGCCTTTGGGGAAGAACATTTGGGAAAGGATCCACCCCGTGAGCGCGTGCGAGGAGTGCGTCAGCGCGAAAGCGTCCAGGCCCAGATCGAAACGCGAGGACGGGGTCGGCTGAAGCGGCAGCGCCCCCGCGTAGGTCCAGGGCGTGGTGTTGGTGACGAGCGCGAAATACGCCCCCACAAGGGACCTTCCGTGGCTGACCACGCTTAGTGACGGATCGCGGATATCCCCCTGGAAGAACAGCTTTACCGCCACTTCCGCGTACAGCGCCGGAGTGGCCCTGCGGCCGTTGGCGCGCTCGTTCTCCACCTGCTGGACCACGTCGGCGTCCCAGCCGAAACCAGCACAGAAAGTGAAGTAGCGGTCGTCCTGATCGCTGGTGATCCGGCCGAGGTTGATCTCGCGCTCGCGGCCCTCGCGGACCGCCTCCAGCACCAGACCGGTGGCCTCCACCGGGTCGCCGGGCACGCCCAGGGCGCGGATGAAGACGTTGGCGCTGCCGCCGGGGATCACCGCGTAGCGGGGGCGTCTGAGCTCCTCGGGGGTGGCCAGGAGGCCGTTGACCACCTCGTTGACGGTGCCGTCGCCGCCCAGGCTCAGCACCAGCTCGTACCCGTTCTCGGCCGCCTCGCGGGCCAGCTCGCCCGCGTGGTCGCGGTACTCGGTCTCGGACACGGTGACGTCCAGCTCCGACGTCAGGGCGCCCATGATCACCTCACGCGTGCGTGACGTGGTCGTGGTGGCCTGGGGGTTCATGATGAGAAGGGCGCGCACCACACCAGTCTAGGGTGTGGCGCCGGGGCCTCCGCTTCGCCGCGAGTGCGAAGCCGGGGCCGAGGGGAGGGAGTCCCGGAGCGCGTATAGGCTCGTCAGGTGTCTTCGCGTCCCGTCACCATCGTCATCGCCGCCGCCCTGGAGGCCCTGATCGGGCTGGCCGCCGCGGTCAGCGGGGTCTACAGCCTCTTCACCGCGGTCACCGGCCGGGCCAGCGACCTGACCAGCGCGATTCCCCTGACCGCCCTGGGACTGGGCACGGGCGCGCTGCTGGTCTTCGTCGCGCGCGGACTCTGGCAGCTGCGGGACTGGGCGCGCACGCCGGTGTTCGTCACCCAGCTCTTCCTGGCCGTGGTGGCCTACTACATGTTCACCAGCGATCAGTACGCGTTGGGCGCGGTGCTCGCGGTCGTGGCGGTGTGCGCCTCCGCGGCGGTGCTCTCGCCGCCGACGACCGCGGCGCTCTTCCCCGACGAGCGGGGGAAGTAGCGCCGCGGCCGCCCGCGGCGAGAGCTCGCGTGTCAGTCGTCGGTGGTCAGCGCCTGACGCAGCTGCGCCAGGGTGCGGGCCAGCAGACGGGACACGTGCATCTGCGAGATCCCCAGCTCCTGGGCGATCTGCGACTGCGTCATGTTGCCGAAGAAGCGCAACAGCAGGATGCGCTTCTCCCGCGGCGGAAGCTGTTCCAGGAGCGGCTTGAGCGACTCCCGGTACTCCACGCCCTCCAGGGACTCGTCCACGATGCCCAGTGAGTCGGCCACCGCGGGCGCGTCCTCGTCCCCGCTGTCGGGCGCGTCCAGCGACACCGTCGAGTAGGCGTTGGCGGACTCCAGGCCCTCCAGCACCTCCTCCTCGGTCATCTGGAGGTGCGCCGCGAGCTCGGCGACGGTCGGGGAGCGCCCCTCCCGCTGCGACAGGTCGCTGACCGCCTTGGTGAGCGAGAGCTTCAGCTCCTGGAGGCGACGGGGGACCCGCACCGCCCAGCCCTTGTCGCGGAAGTGCCGCTTGATCTCACCGACGATGGTGGGGGTGGCGTAGGTGGAGAACTCCACCCCACGCTCCAGGTCGAACCGGTCGATGGACTTGATCAGCCCGATCGTGGCCACCTGGGTGAGGTCGTCCAGCCACTCGCCGCGGTTGCGGAAGCGGCGGGCCAGGTACTCCACCAAGGGAAGGTGGAGCTCCACCAGCTCGTCGCGGATCCGCCGACGCTCCTCGGAGTCCGCCTCGAGTTCGCCGAGGCGCTCGAACAACTCTCTCGCGCGAGCCCTGTCGGGCACCGCGTGCTCGGTCTTCGCTGTCAGAGCGGGCCCCCTCTCGCTCACGCCGACTCCAGTGTTCCGCGGCGTTTGTACAGGACGATGTGGACACGGTCGTCCGGTCCGACCCCCGCGTCGACCTCTCCCGCGAGGGCGGACAGGACGGTCCAGGCGAAGGTGTCGCGGGCGGGAAGGCGCCCGTCCGCGGTGAGCACCGAGACGGAGATGCGCATCCCGTCGGGGGTGAGTTCGAATTCCGTGGTCAGTTCCGTGCCCGGCAGCGCCTGAGAGAGGAGCATGGCGCAGGCCTCGTCGACACCGATCCTCAGGTCCTCGATCTCGTCGAGGGTGAAGTCCAGTCGCGCGGCCAGACCCGCCGTCGCCGTCCGCAGAACGGACAAGTAGGCGCTGTCCGCGGGCATGTTGACGGTGACAGCGTCCCGGACGCCGATGGCGTCGGCCGTGGGCACAGCGGTTTCTTCGGTCACGTCCCTCCTTCGGGGGGCGGGGTTGCCGCTTGAGAGCAATGTATCTGGTTTACCCTGCCACTGACGCAGGGCGAACGGATCGTGTCCACACGATCCGGGGCGAAAAGCGGGACGGGCGGCCGGTCTCAGGGGCCCTCCGAGCCCAGTGCGTCCAGCGCGCCGCCGTCCAGGCGGCGGACCGTCCACTCGTCCATGGGGCGCGAGCCCAGGGACTCGTAGAACCGTATCGAGGGCTCGTTCCAGTCCAGCACCGACCACTCCAGCCGGGTGTAGCCGCGTTCGACGCAGATCCGCGCCAGGGTCCGCAGCAGGGCCAGGCCGTGGCCCCGTCCGCGCGCCTGTGGGCGCACGTACAGGTCCTCCAGGTACACGCCGTGCCTGCCGGTCCAGGTGGAGTAGTTGCGAAACCACAGCGCGAACCCGACGACCGGGCCGTCCCCCTCCTCCTGGGCGACGTGCGCGAACACCGCCGCGTCCGGGCCGAAGAGGGCGGTGCGCAGGTCCTGCTCGGTGGCGACGACCGCGTCCGGCTCCTTCTCGTACTCGGCGAGCTCGCGGACCAGGGCGTGGATGACGGGAACGTCGTCGGGACGTGCGGGACGGATCATCGGACCACCTCGGGCGCGCGGCGGGGACACGGTCGCCTCCAGGGTATGCGCTGCGGCGGGGCGTCCCCGCGCTCCGGGACCGCTCAGGGCCGGTGGGCGACCACCCGCTCCACCAGTCCGAGGAACAGCCGGTCGTGGTGGCCGACCTCGAACCCGGCCTCGACCGCGACCTCCCGGGGCAGGCGGCGCGGGTTCTCCCTGCGCCGCTCCACGAGCCGCCCGGGCATGCGCGCGTACTCGATGTGGTCGACCATCAGGAGCCTGCCGCCCGGCGCCAGCACGCGGTACATCTCCGCCAGGGCGCGCCGCTGGTCGGGGACGGCGCACATCGCCAGCGTGCACAGGACGGTGTCGAAGGCCCGGTCGGGGAAGTCCAGCTCCTGGGCGTCGCCCTCCACGAAGCGCACGGCCCTGCCCAGCTCCTCGGCCCTCTCGCGGGCGCGGTCGAGCATCCGCGGGCTGAGGTCGACGGCGGTGAGGCGCACCTGCGGCGGGTAGTAGGCGAGGTTGCGGCCCGTTCCGACCGCCACCTCCAGCGTCTCGCCGCGCGCCCCGGCGCACAGGATCTCGCGGGTGCGGCGCATGGCGGGGCTCTGGAGGCGCTCGCTGTGCTCGCAGTAGGCGGCCATGCGGTCCCAGCGCCTGCGTGTGTGGTCCGTGCGAGCGTCCATGTGCCTCTCCCGAGCGGGGCGCGTACACCACGACTCTGGCGACGCGCCGCCGCGCGGTCAAGGGATCCGGGGGTGTTTCCCCGGCCGGTACCGGCCGCCGCGCCCGGGGGACGGGGCGGCGGCCCTTCCGGAGCGCTCAGAGCACCTTGGACAGGAACGCCCGGGTGCGCTCGTGGCGCGGGTTGGAGAGCACCTCGGCGGGCGTGCCCGACTCCACGACCAGGCCGTCGTCCATGAAGACCAGGGAGTCGCCGACCTCGCGGGCGAACCCCATCTCGTGGGTGACGACCACCATGGTCATCCCGCCCCGGGCCAGGTCGCGCATGACGTCCAGGACCTCGCCGACCAGCTCCGGGTCCAGGGCGCTCGTGGGCTCGTCGAACAGCATCAGCGACGGCTCCATGGCCAGCGCGCGGGCGATGGCCACGCGCTGCTGCTGGCCGCCGGAGAGCTGGTCGGGGTAGGCGTCGGCCTTGTCCGGCAGGCCCACCCGCTCCAGCAGCTCCATGGCCCTGGCGGTGGCCTCGCCCCGGGGGACCCGCTTGACCTGCACGGGCGCCTCGGTGACGTTGCCCAGGACGCTCAGGTGCGGGAACAGGTTGAAGCGCTGGAAGACCATGCCGATGTCGCTGCGCTGGGCGGCGATCTCGTTGTCGCGCAGCTCGTAGAGCCGCCCGCGCCTTTGCCGGTAGCCCATCAGCTCGCCGTTGACCCACAGCCGTCCGGCGGTGAGCTTCTCCAGGTGGTTGACGCAGCGCAGGAACGTGGACTTGCCCGACCCGGACGGGCCGATCACGCACATGACCTCGCCGCGCCCGACCTGGAGGTCGATGCCCCTGAGCACCTCCAGGCGGCCGAAGCTCTTGCGCACGTTCTCCGCCACGACGAGCGCGTCGGCGGGCAGGGTGGCGCCCTCGGCGGTCTCCAGGACGCCCGGGTCCTCGGTCTTGTCGCTCACCTGTGCGCCCCTCCGACGATGCGGTCGCGGATACTGCCGTACTGGCCGGGGTTGAACCTGCGTTCGAGGAAGTACTGGCCCACCATCAGGACGCTGGTGATGGCCAGGTACCACAGGCACGCGGCGACCAGCATCGGGAAGATCTGGTAGGTCCGGGAGCCGATGGCCTGGAGCTGGTAGAACAGCTCGATGGTCACGGGCACGTAGGCCAGCAGCGCCGTGTCCTTGAGCATGGCGATGGTCTCGTTGCCCGTGGGCGGGACGACCACCCGCATCGCCTGCGGCAGGGTGATCCGGCGCAGCACTTTGCCCTTGCTCATGCCCAGCGCCTGCGCGGCCTCGGTCTGGCCCCTGTTGACCGACTGCAGGCCCGCGCGGATGATCTCGGCCATGTAGGCGCCCTCGGACAGCGACAGCGCCAGCAGGCCCGCGGTGTAGCCGCTCAGCACGGTGCGGGTGTCGATCTCGAAGAAGCGGGCGTCGCCCTCCAGGCCCAGCCACGACATCCAGTAGTTGTCGAAGGGCAGGCCGAACTCGATGGTCTGGTACAGGATGGCGATGTTGCCGAAGAGCACCGCCAGCACCAGGCGGGGCACGCCCCGGAAGAACCAGGTGTACAGCCAGGAGACGGACACCAGGACGGGGTTGCCCGACAGCCGCATCACCGCCAGGACGACGCCCAGGGCGACGCCGATGATCATCGACAGCACGGTGGCGCTGAGGGTGATCCACACGCCGCGTACGACCGGTTCGGAGAACATGTGGTCGAACATGAACGGCCAGTTGAAGGCGTCGTTCGTGAAGAGCATGTGCACGAACATGGCCGCGAGGACCAGGATGACCCCGGCGGCGACCCACCGCTCGGGGTAGCGCACGGGGACGGCGGTGACGTGGTCGGCCGGACGGCCCGGTGTCGAGGTCTTCGACACCGGGCCGTCCGTCGGTTCGGTCAGTGAGGACAAGGGTCGGTCTTTCGCTCAGTGGGTGTCGGTCGGCCTGCTTACTCGGCGAGGTCGGGGTTCACCTCGGCGGACTCCATGCCGCCGGCGTCCACGCCCCACTCGCCCAGGACCTCGGTGTAGGTGCCGTCCTCGATGAGCGCGTTGAAGGCGGCGGCCATGGCCTCGGCCAGCTCCGCGTCCTCCTTGTTGGTGAGGATGCCGTAGGGGGCGGCGTTGTACTGCTCGCCGATGAACTCCAGGACGCCCTCGCCGGTCTGCTCCAGCGCGTAGGCGGAGGTCGGCATGTCGGCGAGCGAGGCGTCGTTGACGCCGGAGACGACCGTCTCGGTGGCCAGCGGCTGGCTCTCGAACTTCTGGATGGTGATGGCCTCTTCACCGGCGTCGACGCAGGCCGCGCTGCGCTCCTCGATGTCGGTGTCGTGCGTGGTGTTGGACTGCACCGCGATCCGCATGCCGCAGGCGTTGTCGGGGTCCACGTCCTGGGGGTTGCCCGCCTGGGCGAACCACTGGGTGCCCGAGGAGAAGTAGCTGACCATGTTGACCTGCTCCATGCGCTCCTCGGTGACGGTGAAGGAGGAGGAGCCCAGGTCGTAGGTGCCGGTGTCCACGCCGATGATGATGGAGTCGAAGGCCGTGGGCTCCCACGTCGCCTCCAGGCCGAGCTTGGCCAGGGCGGCGTTGACGAGGTCCACGTTGAAGCCGAGGACGGTCTCCCCGTCGGCGTCCAGGTACTCGCCGGGCGGGTAGGAGGCCTCGACGCCGATCGTGACGGTCCCGGCCTCGGCGACGTCGGCGGGGACGAGCGCGGCGAGCTCCTCGTCGACCTCGACGGAGGGCGCCTCGGGGGCGGCCGACTCCTCCGTGCCTCCGCCGCCGTCCCCGCCGCCGCAGGCGGTCAGCGCCAGGACGCCGGCGAGGGACAGGGCGCCGAGGGCGAACGGCGTCGGCAGGGGCTTGTGCAGGGCCATCACGGGTCTCCTTCAGGGGCGCGGAACGCCTGGCGGGAGGCGGGTTCGTGACCCGACCGCCCGAACCGGAACGACATTCGGGACATTCTTCTTTTAAAGCTCATGAGCCGGTGCCGTCCCATGGTGCCCACCCGCGATGTTCCTGTGGTCACCGTTGTGAGAGGATTGCGTAACGGGTCATCCCCGTGAGAGGCGGCCGCGCAGCAACTCGTATAGGAGTCCGGCGAAGAACGACTCTCCCCGGCGACACCACCGGTCATGGCCGACCGGCGCCGAGGAGGGCCCCCTAGCAATCGTCACGTCTTCGCGCGCGGTCCGCACCACCGCCGGGTCCGCCCCCGTCATGGCCGACGGTCGGGTGGAACACGCAAGACCTGAGGGGTTTTCAGCAGTGACCACCGTTTCGCGTTCCCAGAATCCGCGTCGTGACGACGATCCCGCCTTCGCCATGCACCGCGGCGGCAAGCTCCACGTGACCTCGTCCGTGGACGTCCGCGACCAGGAGGGGCTCTCCCTCGCCTACACCCCCGGCGTCGCCCGCGTCTGCGACGCCATCGCCGAGTCCCCCGAGCTCGTCGACACCTACACCTGGAAGAGCAACCTGGTCGCCGTCGTCACCGACGGCACCGCGGTCCTGGGCCTGGGCGACATCGGCGCCGAGGCCTCCCTGCCGGTCATGGAGGGCAAGTCGCTGCTGTTCAAGCAGTTCGCCGACGTCGACTCCGTGCCGATCGCGCTGGGCTGCACCGGGGTCGACGAGATCGTCGAGACCGTCGTGCGTATGGCGCCCTCCTTCGGCGGGGTCAACCTGGAGGACATCTCCGCGCCCCGCTGCTTCGAGATCGAGCGCCAGCTGCGCGAGCGCCTGGACATCCCGGTCTTCCACGACGACCAGCACGGCACCGCCATCGTCACCGTGGCCGCGCTGCACAACGCCGCCCGGCTGACCGGGCGCACCCTGGCCGACCTGCGCGCCGTGGTCTCCGGCGCGGGCGCCGCGGGCGTGGCCGTCACCAAGATGCTCATCGACGGCGGGATCGGCGACATCGCCGTGGCCGACTCCAAGGGCATGATCTACGACGGTCGCGAGGGCCTGACCCCCGTCAAGCAGGAGTTGGCCTCCATCAGCAACAGGGCGGGGCTGCGCGGGTCCATCGAGAGCGCGCTGGAGGGGGCCGACGTGTTCATCGGCCTGTCCGCGGGCGAGGTCCCCGAGTCCGTGGTCGCCACCATGGCCGACGACGCGATCATCTTCGCGATGGCCAACCCCAACCCGGAGGTGCACCCGGACGTCGCCCGCAGGCACGCGAGCGTGGTCGCCACCGGGCGCAGCGACTTCCCGAACCAGATCAACAACGTCCTGGCCTTCCCGGGCGTGTTCCGGGGCGCGTTCGACGCCGGGGCCACGGACATCACCGAGAACATGAAGCTGGCCGCCGCCACCGCGCTGGCCGGTCTGGTCGGCGACGACCTGTCCGCCGACTACATCATCCCCAGCCCCTTCGACGAGAGGGTGGCCAAGGCGGTCGCCGCCGCGGTCGCCGCCCAGGCCCGTGAGGACGGCGTCGTCCGCGGTTAGACATACCGGACACGACGGGGCCCGGAGGGCGCGCCCCCGCGCCGCCCTCCGGGCCCCTCGGCCTACCGCCTACCTGCCGTCGCCGGGGTCGTCGACCGCCTCGCTCCAGGGGTCGGCTGACGGCTTCGGACGCGTCCCGTCCTCCGGGGCGGGTTCGTCCTCGGAAGGCCCGGGCCGCTCCGGAGCGGTGGGTCCCTCCTTCCCCGCCTCGGGGGCGGCGGCCCCCTCCTCGGTGGGAGCGGCCCCGCCGGTGTCGCCGCCGGCCTCCTCCGCGCGGTCGGCGGGCGGGCCCCAGTGCCGCATGTCCCGGCGGATCACCTCGACCGTGTCGTCCAGGATGCGCCGCAGGTCGACGGCGGCGGCCTCCCCGACGTGGCCCGCCTCGCGGACCACGTCGCGCACGCGGTCGCCGAAGTCGTGCAGCGCGCGCTCGAACTCCGGGCCCTGAGACGGGCGCTCGGAATCGCGCCTGCCGCCCCAGGCGGCGCCGAACGCGCCGAAGCCCTGTGTGAAGCGCTCCCACTCGCGGGACCACCGAGAGCCGTCATCGCAGCCCGGTCCGGTCTGCTCGCGTCGCTCACCGGAGTCCCCGGACGCGTCCGTCCCCTCCCCGCCGCGACCGGCCTCCTCCGAGGCGGTGGAGTCGCCGGGCTCCGCGGTCCCAGCTGTCCCAGTGGTCCCGGCGGGTTCACCCGAGGCCTCGGTCCCGGAGCGGCGCGTCCCGCCGGAGGCGAACTTGAGCTCGTCGCGCAGCGAGCTGATCGTCGCGCGCACGTCCTGCTTGACCGCGCGGGCGATGTCGCGCACCGAGTCGGTGATCTCCCGCTCCAGGTCGTTCAGGTCGCTCTCGCGCTCGCGCAGCTCCTCACGGCCCTTGTCGGTGAGGCTGTAGACCTTGCGGCCGCCCTCCTCGGTGTGGGTGACCAGCCCCTCCTCCTCCAGCCGCGCCAGCCGGGGGTAGATCGTGCCGGGAGAGGGCGAGTACACGCCGAGGAAGCGGTCGCGGAGCAGGCTGATGATCTCGTAGCCGTGCCGCGGGTTCTCGTCCAGCAACTTGAGCAGGTACAGCCGTAGTCTGCCGTGGCCGAAGATGGTGCTCATTCAGGCCCCCTCGGGGATCGCGGCCGGGGCCTCGGGCGCGCGCCGCAGCAGCGCCGTCCGTCCGGACGCGGAGTTGATGGTGATGGACGCGGGGTCGACACCGCTGCCGATCCTCCCGCTCAGGACCGTCCTGGCCGGGGCGCTGCGGCGGTCCAGCCCGAAGTCGGACTTGGCGGGCGCGGCCGCGGTGCGCAGCTCCACGGTCGCCGAGGTCTCGGAGGGCACCCGCAGGGCGATCTCGCCCGAGATCGAGGTGAGCCGGACCCGCCCCGCCGGGGCGACGCCGGTGTCGGCCAGCAGCTGGCCGGAGACGGTCTTGGCGCTCAGCGCGGACAGCCGTCCGCCCGCCACCGCCAGTTGGCCGCTGACGCTGTTGAACTTGAGGCTGCCGTGGGGATCGCGCACGGCGGTGCTCCCCGAGACGGTGTTGATCTCGGTCTCGCCCGAGGTGTCGTCCAGGGTGATCTCCCCGGTCGCGGTCCGCAGCTGGCTGCGGGCGCTGAGCCCGGCGGCGACGATCGGCGCGCTGACCGTGCTGACCTCGACCGGGCAGTCCTTGGGCAGCCGCAGGTTCACGGTGGCCCTGCGGTGCTGCATGCTCTTGTAGCCGTTGAGCTGGACCGGTCGCAGCCGGTCCAGGAGTCCCTGGCTGGTGAGGTCCTCGTAGTGGATGGTGAGGATGCCCGCCTCCTGCGTGACCAGGAGGGGTTCGCCGACGATGTCGGTGACCTCGAAGGTGACCGGGTCGTCGGTGGGAAGAATGTTGACGTGGCCCCCAATGATCCGGACCCGCAACGCGACGATGCCGTCCAGGGTCTGGGTCATCGGCCTGTCGATGGTCCAACGTGCCATCGTGCTCGGCCCCTTTCGCTCGCTCCGTGTTCTCACGATATGTCGCGTCTGCGGCGAACTCAAGATATGTCGCGGATCGGCGAGGTGTTTCAGGGGGACCTCCGGGGAAACCCCGAGACCGTCGCGGGCAGGGCCTCGAACAGGCGAAGGGGCCCGGGTCGTGTGACCCGGGCCCCTCAGGCGGCCCCTACTCGTCGTCCTCGTCGTCCAGCCGCGCCAGCCACGTGGCCAGCCGGTCGACCGGAGTCTCGAACTCGGGGTTCATGTCGGTGAACGCCCGCAGCTGCTCGGCGAGCCAGGCGAAGCTGACCTCCTCGCCGCCGCGGCGGTTCTCCAACTCCTCGATTCCGCGATCGGTGTAGTACACGCTGTTCCCTCTACGTGCTCGCAGGCCCGACCGCTAGTCGGCGGGCGGGAAGACCGTGTCCACCAGGGCCCGCTGCTCGGCCTCGTGGCGCTTGGCCGAACCGGCCGCGGGCGCGGAGGAGGCCGGACGCGAGATCCGGGTGAACGGACGGTCGAGCTGCTCGGAGAAGACCAGCGCGACGAAGGGCCACGGGCCCATGTTCGCCGGCTCCTCCTGCACCCACAGGACCTCGCCCGCGTTGGGGTAGGCCTTGAGCTGCTCGCGGATCTCCTCGATCGGCAGCGGGTAGAGCCGCTCCGCCCGGATGATCGCGGTGTGCTTGTCACCGCTCTTGCGGCGCGCCGCGTCCAGGTCGTAGTAGATCTTGCCAGAGCACAGCACCACGCGCCGCACCTTGTCCGACGCGATCGAGTCGTCCTTGACCAACGGTTCGAAGTGGCCCGAGGTGAAGTCCGCGGTGGCCGAGGCGGCGGCCTTCAGACGCAGCAGCGACTTGGGCGTGAACACCACCAGCGGGCGCTCCAGCGGCGACTTGGCCTGCCAGCGCAGCAGGTGGAAGTAGCTCGCCGGGGTGCTCGGGTAGGCCACCGTCATGTTCTCCTGCGCGCACTGCTGCAGGAACCGCTCGATGCGGGCGGAGGAGTGGTCCGGCCCCTGGCCCTCGTAGCCGTGCGGCAGCAGCAGGGTCACGCTGGAGCGCTGCCCCCACTTCTGCTCGCCCGCGCTGATGTACTCGTCGATGATGGTCTGGGCGCCGTTGACGAAGTCGCCGAACTGCGCCTCCCACATCACCAGGGCGTCGGGACGGGTCAGCGAGTACCCGTACTCGAAGCCCAGGGCCGCGTACTCGCTCAGCAGGGAGTCGTGCACGTGGAACCGGGTGATGCCGTCGTCGAACTGCTTGAGCGGCGTGTGGGTCTCGCCGGTCTCGCGGTCCATCAGCGTGGCGTGGCGCTGGCCGAAGGTGCCGCGGCGGCTGTCCTGGCCCACCAGGCGGACCGGGTGGCCGTCCAGCAGCAGCGACCCGAAGGCCAGCAGCTCACCGGTGGCCCAGTCGATCGCGTCGGTCTCGACCATCGTCGCGCGGCGCGAGAGCTGGGGCGCCAGCCGCGGGTGCGGCGTGAAGCCCTCGGGCAGCGACACCTGGGTGTCGATGACCCGCTTGACCGTCTCGGCGCTGATCGCCGTCTCGACCGCGGAGTGCTCCAGGCGGCCCTCGGTGAACACCTCGGGCTTGACCACGGCGCCGGGCTCGATCGGCTTCTTCTCGACCTCGCGGGTCTCGGTGAAGGCCCGCTCCAGCTCGGACTGGTAGTCGCGCAGCGCCGACTCCGCCTCCTCCACCGTGATGTCGCCGCGTCCGATGAGGGACTCGGTGAACAGCTTGCGGGTGGAGCGCTTGGCGTCGATGACGTCGTACATCAGCGGCTGGGTGAAGGCGGGGTTGTCGCCCTCGTTGTGGCCGCGGCGCCGGTAGCAGACCAGGTCGATGACGACGTCCTTGTTGAACGCCTGGCGGTAGGCGAAGGCCAGGTGCGCGACCCGGACCACGGCCTCGGGGTCGTCCCCGTTGACGTGGAAGATCGGCGCCTGCACCATCCGCGCCACGTCCGTGGCGTAGACGCTGGAGCGACTGTCGGACGGCGAGGTGGTGAAGCCCACCTGGTTGTTCACGATGACGTGCACCGTGCCGCCGGTCCGGTAGCCGCGCAGCTGCGACAGGTTCAGCGTCTCGGCGACCACGCCCTGTCCGGCGAACGCGGCGTCGCCGTGGATGAGGATCGGCAGGACGGTGAAGCCCTGCGGGCCCTTGTTGAGCACGTCCTGCTTGGCGCGGACGATGCCCTCGGCCACCGGGTCGACCGTCTCCAGGTGGGACGGGTTGGCGGCCAGGGTGATCTGGATCTTGTCGCCGTCGTGGGTCTCGAAGGTGCCCTCGGTGCCCAGGTGGTACTTGACGTCGCCGGAGCCGTGCGCGCTGCGCGGGTCGAGGTTGCCCTCGAACTCACCGAAGATCTGCCCGTAGGACTTGCCGCAGATGTTGGCCAGCACGTTCAGGCGGCCGCGGTGGGCCATGCCGATGACGGCCTCGTCCAGCTCGGCCCTGGCGGCCTTGGAGATCACGCCGTCCAGCAGCGGGATCAGCGACTCGCCGCCCTCCAGGGAGAAGCGCTTCTGGCCCACGTACTTGGTCTGGAGGAAGGTCTCGAAGGCCTCGGCGCTGTTGAGCCGGTGCAGGATGTGCAGCTGCTCGTCGCGGTCGAGCTTCTCGTGCTCGCGCTCGACGTGCGCCTGGATCCACTCCCGCTCCTCCGGGCTCTGGATGTGCATGTACTCGATACCCACCGTGCGGCAGTAGGTGTCGCGCAGCACGCCCAGCACGTCGCGCAGCTTCATGACCTGCTTGCCGCCGAAACCCCCGGTGGGGAACTCGCGGTCCAGGTCCCACAGGGTGAGGCCGTGTTCGAGCACGTCCAGGTCGGGGTGCTTGCGCTGCTCGTGGTCGAGCGGGTTGGTGTCGGCCATCAGGTGGCCGCGCACGCGGTAGGCGTGGATCAGCTCCTGGACCCGGGTGGTCTTGTCGAGCTGGGTGGCCTTGTTGACGTGGATGTCCTGCACCCAGCGCACCGGCTCGTAGGGGATGCGCAGCGAGTTGAAGATCTCGTCGTAGAAACCGTCCTCGCCCAGCAGTAGCTGGTGGATCCGGCGCAGGAACTCGCCGGACTGCGCACCCTGGATGATGCGGTGGTCGTAGGTGGAGGTCAGCGTCATGACCTTGCTGATGCCCAGCTCGGCCAGGGTGTCGGAGGAGGCGCCCTGGAACTCGGCCGGGTACTCCATCGCGCCCACACCCAGGATGGTGCCCTGGCCCGGCATCAGGCGCGGGACCGAGTGCACGGTGCCGATGCCGCCGGGGTTGGTGAGGCTGATGGTGGTGCCCTGGAAGTCCGGCACGCCCAGCTTGTTGGTGCGGGCCTTGCGGACCAGGTCCTCGTAGCCGCTCCAGAACTCCGTGAAGTCCATCTCGTCGGACTTCTTGATGGAGGGCACGACCAGCTGCCGGGAGCCGTCGGGCTTTTGGAGGTCGATCGCCAGGCCGAAGTTCACGTGCTCGGGCTTGGCGACGCCGGGCTTGCCGTCCACCTCCGCGTAGGAGTGGTTCATCTCCGGCAGGGCCTTGAGGGCCTTGACCATGGCGTAGCCGATGAGGTGGGTGAAGGAGACCTTCCCGCCACGGCCGCGCCGGAGGTGGTTGTTGATGACGATGCGGTTGTCGAAGAGCAGCTTGACCGGCACCGCGCGCACGCTGGTGGCGGTGGGCAGGCCCAGGCTCGACTCCATGTTGGTCGCGGTCCGCGCGGGTGCGCCGCGCAGCCGTTCCTGCTTGACCTGGAGGGCCTCGTCCTTGCCCTCCTTGTCGTCCTTGCTCTTTGCCTTGGAGGCTGGGGCCGCGGGGACGGTCGGCTTCTTCTTCGGGGCGGAGGCCGCGGGGGCCTTCTCGCCCTGCGCCTTCGCGCCGCTCCCGCCCTTCGTGCCAGCAGTCTCCGCGGGCTTGTAGTCCGCGAAGAAGTTCCACCAGGCCTTGTCAACGGAGTTCGGGTCGTTCAAGTACTTCTGATAAAGCTCCTCGACCAACCACTCGTTGGGACCGAAATCTGTCAGGGGTTGAGACGCCTCAGACGACACGGCGGAGATCGCCCACTTCCGCAGCTCGCTTGTGAATGTGTAGGAAGACGGGTGGCTGCTGGCAAGGCGGGCTCAAGAAACGAACGCGGGAGCTGTTCCGCGCATACGGAGAAGCATCTGGCCTGGCCAGCACTCGTCGGGTACAAGGCTACTTGTACCGGCCTCCGCACGGGGAACGCTGACGTTGTGGAAACTAGGAGATAGGTAACATTCTTTCACATCAACGTTGGCGCTACGTGTGAGTAACAAAGCCCAGCGTCGCTTGAGTGCCTGACTTGCGGGGTTTTGCAGGGGTTTCGCGATGTGAAGATGTTGGCCGCGACCGGCCATGTCGGATGTGGCGTGTAACACGGTGCTTCTTGGGGAACCCGCCGGGGCGGGCCTCCGTCGGAGGGGTGCGAGCGGCCGGGCAGGACGGCCGGGCTCCCTCCGCCGGTCTTCCCAGCGGGCGGGAGGGGCCCGGGCCCGGCCGCGAACGCTCTTTCCCTCGTGTCTGGACGCGCGTTCGCTGGTGAAACGCCGGTGACCGGTGCCGAGGATGTACGGATCTGTGTGCTCTCCGGAGTTCTCCCACGCGGGAGGCCCCCTCGTGTCTACGATCCTCGGAACCGAGGACGCGACGGGCGGGGAGGCCATGAGGGGTCTGGGTGAACTGGAGGCGGCCATCATGGACGCGCTGTGGCGGTCCGAGGAGCCGCTGTCCGTGCGCCAGGTCCGCGAGAGCATGGTCTACGACCGCGACGTGGCCTACACGACCGTCATGACGGTGGCCAACATCCTCTTCAACAAGGGGCTGCTGGACCGGGAGAAGACCGGCCGCGCCTGGACGTACTGGCCACGCGAGTCGCACGCCGAGTACACCGCGCGGATGATGGACGAGGTCCTCAGCACCGGGCCCGACACCGGGGCCACCCTGCTGCGCTTCGTGGAGCGCTTCAGCGACGAGGACGTCGCGCGCCTCCACCGCGTGCTGGCCCAGGCCCGGGACCGCCGCGGCATCGCCAGCTAGGCGCGGGTCAGGGTGCGCACGCTGCGCGAGGAGACCGCGGCCAGGGTGGCCAGCAGCGTCAGCGAGGCCACCAGAACCAGGGCCGGGGCCGGGCCGAAGCGCTCGGCGAACGGGCCGATCGCGATCTGCCCCAGAGGCATCGCCACGAACGAGCCCAGCGCGTCGTAGGAGTACACCCGCGACAGCCTCTCCCGCGGCACGTTCTCCTGGACAGCGACCTCCCAGGCCACGTCGAACTGCTGCACGGCCACACCCGCCAGGAACATCGCGGCGAACAGCACCGGCAGCGGCGACGGCCCGGTCAGGGCCAGGAAGGGCACGGCGTGCGCCGTCATCAGGGCCGCGCCGTAGACCAGCGCCCGCCGCGGCTGCCAGCGGGCCGCCAGCACGCCGCCAGCCAGCAGCCCGACGCTGTTGGCCGCCATGAGCAGGCCCCACGCGGTCCGGCCGAAGGTCTCGTCGGCGATGCCCGGCCCCAGCACGGCCGTGGCCGCCGACCAGCCCGCGTTGACGACCATGAACTGGAGCACGATGATCCAGACCCAGGGCCGCGACACGAACTCGCTCCACCCCTCCCGCAGGTCGTGCAGCACGTTCGCGTCCCCGGTGTCCACGGGCTTCTCCGACCGGGCAGCCCGTACGGACAGGAAGGCCGCCCCGGCGCAGGCGAACAGCGCCGCGTCCGCCGTGATCGCCCAGCCCGCGTCCAGCAGGCCCACCACCACGCCGCCCGCCGACATCCCCAGGAACATCCCGCCCTGGACGCCCACGCCCATCGCCGCGTTGGCCTGGCGCAGCAGTTCCCGGGGCACGGTCTGCGGGGTCAGCGCCGCGGACGCGGGCAGGTTCACCGCCGCGGCGGCGCCGTTGACCAGGCTCAGCGCGATCATCAGCGACAGCGAGGCGGTGCCCGTCAGCAGGAGCGTCCCCAGGAGCGCCTGGGAGGCCGCGGCCAGGGCGCACCCGCCCTGGAGCACCAGCGCGCGCGGCAGCCGGTCGGCGATGACGCCGCCGAGCAGGAGCAGCGCCACGTTCGCGACCGAGCGCGCGCCCACCACCAGTCCCACGCCCGTCAGGGAGCCGGTCACGTCCAGCACGGCGAAGGCCAGCGCCACCGACGCCATGCCGTTGCCCAGGGCCATCAGGGCCCGGCCCAGCGCCAGTCCGCGGAAGGCCGGATGCGCGAGCGGTGCCGTCAGTCCCGCGCCTTCGCCGCCGGTGCGCACCATGGTCCCGTGACCCCGCCTTCGCTCGCCCGAACCGGAACGGCAGCGACGATCCCGCCCTCCCCGGGGAGTGTCAACGGGTTTTCGCGGGACACCCGGATCTCAGCCGGAGACTGTTTCTCGGACGGGCTCCAGCTTGTGGGGGGTGGTTCGGGCGCCCGGACACAAGAAGGACCGCGCCGTAGGCGTCCGTTGAGGGTGGTGGCGGGCGACGGGTGGGACGAAGCGAAGCGGAGGCCCAAAAAACACTGCCTAGCCGAGCACCCAGCTGCGGCCCTCGGCGGCCAGCTTCTCCACCAGGGTGGCGCTGTCGTGCTCCTTGGCGAACAGGTGCTCGGGGCGGGTGATCGGCACGATCCACAGCCACCGCACGGGGTCGCCCTGGAAGGACAGCCCGGCGGTGTCCGGCGGCCGGTGTTCGGGGCGGGTGACCAGGGCGGCGGGGTCCTCCAGGAGCAGCACGGCTCCCGCGCCGCCGCGCATGGCCCGGTCCTCGGGGTTGTCCAGCCATTTGACGGTGTGTCCGGTGCCGAACCAGGTCACCGCCCGCCAGGGGAAGGCGCCGATCCACCGGAAGACGCGGGCGGCGTGGTGCGCCGGCAGCGTCGTGGCCAGGGCCAGCTCCACCCGGGCGTGCTGGGAGGTGTTGGCCATGTAGCGGTCCAGGGTGGGCATGCGCTGGCCGCACATCCCGACCGTGGACAGCACCGTGTACGGGCGGTCCGCGGTGGGCGGGCGCTCCGAGACCCGCAGCAGCGGCGGGTGGCCGTCGGAGACGTCCCAGTAGTGCCCGGGCTCGCCCACGTTCCGGTTGAGGTGGCTGAGCACCGTGCGCTGCACGCTGCGCCAGGCGCCCGAGGCGCGCCGCCAGTCCCAGTAGGCCTCGGCGTGCACCACACGCGGCCACAGCTGCCCGCGCACCGAGTCCAGTTCCCAGGCGTAGGCGCTGCGGCCGATCGCCTCGCGCGCGTACCCCGGCAGCCCGCTGTCGGCCTCCGCCCAGCCGGGGATGACGGCCAGCAGCCCCTCCTCGTCCACCAGGGCGACCCCGTCGCCCTCCTCGAACCACACGGCGCGCAGACGGTCGGGGTCGAAGCGGGGACGGCCCTGCGGGTGCTTGGTGTAGGCCTCGGGCATGAGCGGGGCCCGGCCCTCGTACAGCCCGCCGGACTCGCTCGTGCGCGGCGCGATCTCGTGGTTGGCCAGCCACACCGGGACGCGGATGCGCCCGCGCGCGTCCAGCAGGTAGGCGGCCGTGGTGTGGGAGTCGCACTCGACGACGACACGTCGGCTCTGGTACGGGCTGATCTCGTCGAGCAGGACGTCGATCCCTGTCACCGGCCCTCCCACACACCGATCCCCGGTCGTCGTAGCCGGACGGGCCCGTCAGACCCGTCCGCGCAGTGCGTAGAATCGACGGTAGTGCCCTGACAGGCGGAGCTGCACCGCGGCGGCGTATAGGTCGTATAACGACACGTTCCGCCGCCGTCCGCGCCCGGGCGCCAGACCACCGACTTCCACTTCCTACGGACTGTCTATGCCCGCCGAGCTCACCTTTGTCGCACCCCGTCGTGCCAAACCTCCCCGGCACCTGGCCGACCTCAGCCCCGAGGAGCGGGCCGAGGCCGTCCGTGAACTGGGCGAGAAGCCCTTCCGGGCCAAGCAGCTCGCCCAGCACTACTTCGGCTCCCTGGTGTCGGACACCTCGGCCATGACCGACCTGCCCGCCTCCTCCCGGGAGCGGCTCGGCGAGGCGCTGCTGCCCACCCTGCTCACGCCCGTGCGCCACATCACCTGCGACAACGGCATGACTCGCAAGACCCTGTGGAAGGCGTTCGACGGGGTGCTGTTCGAGTCGGTGCTCATGCGCTACCCGGACCGCGTCACCCTGTGCATCTCCTCCCAGGCCGGGTGCGGCATGAACTGCCCGTTCTGCGCCACCGGCCAGGCGGGCCTGACCCGCAACCTCTCCACCGGGGAGATCGTCGACCAGGTGGTCGCCAGCGCCCGTGACCTGGCCAACGGCGAGGTCGCCGGGGGCCCGGGCCGCATCAGCAACATCGTGTTCATGGGCATGGGCGAGCCCATGGCCAACTACAAGCGCGTGCTCCAGACGGTGCGCCGCATCACCGACCCCGTCCCCAACGGCCTGGGTATCTCCCAGCGCGGGGTCACCGTGTCCACGGTCGGCCTGGTACCCGCGATCAACAAGCTCATCGACGAGAGGATGCAGGTCCGCCTCGCGATCTCCCTGCACGCCCCCGACGACGAGCTGCGCGACGAACTGGTGCCCATCAACACCCGCTGGAAGGTCGACGAGGTCCTGGACGCCGCCTGGCGCTACGCGGGCACCACCGGCCGCCGCGTCTCCATCGAGTACGCGCTGATCAAGGACATCAACGACCAGGCGTGGCGGGCCGACCTGCTCGGCAAGCTCCTCAGGGGCCACCTGGTGCACGTCAACCTCATCCCGCTCAACCCCACCCCGGGGTCCAAGTGGACGGCCTCGCGCCCCGAGGACGAGCGCGAGTTCGTGCGGAGGCTGGAGTCGCACGGGGTGTCGGTGACCGTCCGCGACACCCGCGGGCAGGAGATCGACGGCGCGTGCGGGCAGCTCGCGGCGGCCGAGAACTGACCGGACCACTCACGGCGCCGGGGAGCACGGGGTGATCGAGACGGCGCTGGCCTTCGTGGTCGCCCTCGTCTCCGGGCTCGTCCCGGTCATCAACATCGAGGTCTACCTGGTGGGCGCCGTGATCGCGATGGACGACGGCGCCCTGGTCGCCATGGCGGTGGCGGCCGGGGTCGGCCAGACCTTGGGCAAGCTGCCCTACTACTACGCCGGGCGCGGGTCGCTCTCCGCGCCGTGGATCCGCCGCAGGAGCGCCACGCCCGGCAAGTGGGCCGCGCGGACCGAGGGCTGGCGGCGCAGGGCCGAGGAACAGCCGCTCTGGGGCGCGGGCCTGGTGGCGGTGAGCTCCCTCGCCAGCGTTCCGCCGTTCATGGTGGTGTCGGTGCTGGCCGGGGTGGTGCGGATGAACGTCGTGCTGTTCGCCCTGATCACCTTCGTCACCCGCACCGCGCGCTTCATGGTCGTGGTGTTCGCGCCCGCCTGGGGCCTGTCCTTCCTGCCCTGACCGGGGCTCGGGCCCCTCCCGCGGTCCGGGCGCCGTCGAACCGGTCCCGGCCCGACGGCCCACCGGACCGCGCCCCGTCAGACGCTTGCCAGGTCCCTGCGGCGGAAACCCGCCAGGGCGATCGCGTTGGCCGCGGCCGCCGCCCCCAGCGCGAGGACCACCGGGACGGCCTCGAACTCGTCTCCCGGCAGCTTGGGCAGGAGTTCGAACGCGCTCAGGTCCAGGAGCCACTCGTCTAGGCCCAGGAGGGGACCCAGCGTCGACGCCAGCAGGCTGTAGCCCAGCCACGCCCACACCAGCGGGACCAGGCGCGGAACCACTCCCACCAGCGCCGCGGTCAGCGCGGCGAACAGCAGGGCCACCGGCAGCTGGGCCAGCGCCGCCTCGGTCATCGTCCACGTCCAGGAGGAGTCCTCCAGGGCGGCGGACGCGCTCAGGCCCATGCCGACACCGCCCGCCACCACGATCACCGCCGAGGACAGCACGCTGACCAGCAGGGCGCCGCCGAACCAGCGCACCTTGCCGACGGCCGCGGACAGGGTCAGCTCGGCGCGCCCGGAGGTCTCCTCGCTCCGTGCCCGCAGCACGGACATGACGGCGTAGGCCGACGCGGCCATCAGCACGTAACCGCTCATGGTGCCGAGGAAGCCTCCGGTGACGTCGTCGGCGGCGTCGCCGAGGACGGCCACCAGGTCGGGGTTCTCCTCCAGCATCCCCTCCACTTCCGTGACCAGCGAGCCGAACGCGAAGGCGAAGAGGAAGGCGGCGAAGGTCCAGGCGGCGACGGCCCCGCGCTGCTGGTGCAGGTGCAGCGCGAACACGCCGTTGAGCAGCCCGCCCGCGCCGGCCGGACCGGGCCGGGAGGCGACCAGCCCCGCGCCGAGGTCGCGCCGTCCCGCCAGGGCGTAGGTCAGGGCGAAGAGCACCACGATCAGGACCGCGTACAGCACCAGCGGCCACCAGCGCAGGTCGTGGAACACGCGGGTCTGCTGGACCCAGGCGAACGGTGACAGCCAGGACAGCGCGTTGCCTCCCTCCTCCGCCATGTCGCCGACGACCCGGAACAGGAACAGCACACCGACGGCCAGGAAGGCCAGCCCGGCGGCGGCGCGTCCGTGCTCGGTGACCTGCGCGCACACGGCGGCGACGGCGCCGAAGGAGATCCCGGCCAGGGCCAGCCCCAGCCCGTAGGCCGCGGAGTCGGCGACCGCCAGGCCGTTGCCCGCCAAGGCCAGCGCGGTCAGGCCGCCGACGAGCAGGTTGACGACCGAGATGGTCGCCAGCGCGGCGGTCATCTGGGCGCTGCGGCCGAGGACGCCGGCGCGCAGCAGTTCGGCGCGGCCGCTCTCCTCCTCGGCGCGGGTATGCCGGACCACGTGCAGGACGCTCATGACCGCCAGGGCGATGAGCACGCTCATGGTCAGCTCGTTGACCACCATGGGACCGAGCTGGTAGTCGTCCAGCCCGTATCCGGGACCGCCGAAGACGACACCGGTCGGGGTGTCCATGAGCGCGGCCCGGGCCTGACGCTGGGCGTCGGTGGAGAACATGTCGTCGAGCGTCGGAACGGTCGCGACGACGGTGCCGACCAGGGCGAGGGTCCAGACCGTCAGACGGACGCGGTCGCGGCGCAGGACGAACCGGACGAGGGTGCCGGTACCGGTGAACGCGCTCATGCCGCCGCGCTCCCGTCGCCGTCGCGGGCGCCCAGCTCGTCGCCGTAGTGGCGCATGAACAGCTCCTCCAACGAGGGCGGGTTGCTCACCAGGGAGCGGATCCCGAGGCCGGTGAGCGTGCCCATGACGGCGCCCATGCGGGTGTTGTCGACGTCGAGGGCGACGGTGTCGCCGTCGAGCCGCAGGTTGTGCACCCCGTCGGCGCCCTCCAGGACCCGGGCGTCCCCGGTGACGGTGGCGCGCACGGCGGAGCGGGTCAGGTGGCGCAGGTCGTCCAGGGTGCCCGACTCCACCGCCCGCCCCCTGCGGATGATGGTGACGGTGTCGCACAGCTTCTCCACCTCGGAGAGGATGTGGCTGGAGAGCAGCACGGTGCGGCCCTGGGCCTTGGCCTCCAGGACGCACTCGGTGAACACGGCCTCCATGAGCGGGTCCAGGCCGGAGGTGGGCTCGTCGAGGATGAGCAGTTCGGCGTCGGAGGCCAGCGCGGCGACCAGGGCGACCTTCTGCCGGTTGCCCTTGGAGTAGGTGCGGGCCTTCTTGGTGGGGTCCAGCTCGAAGCGGGCCAGCAGCTCCCGGCGGCGCGCGGGGTCGAGCCCGCCGCGCAGCCGTCCGAGCAGGTCGATCGCCTGTCCTCCGGTCAGGTTGGGCCACAGGGTGACGTCGCCGGGCACGTAGGCCAGGCGCCGGTGCAGGGTGACGGCGTCCCGCCAGGGGTCGCCGCCGAGCAGGCGGACCGTCCCGGCGTCGGCCCTGAGCAGACCGAGCAGGACGCGGATGGTGGTGGACTTCCCGGAGCCGTTGGGCCCGAGGAAGCCCGCGACCTGGCCCGTGCGGACGGTCAGGTCCAGCTTGTCCAGGGCCTGGAAGCGGCCGAAGCGCTTGTCGACGCCGCGGACCTCGATGGCGGTTGGTGTCATGGTCGGGGTTGCCTCCGTGTGTGGTGGGGATCGGGGACGGGGATTCGGGGCGGTCAGCGGGACTCCTCGGGGGGATCGCTGACGTACAGCAGATAGGCGTCGAGCAGCGTGCGCTCGGTGAGCAGGCCCTCGGTGTACAGCTCCAGGGTCGGGAGCATGTACTCCCGCGACCACTCGCGCGCGACCCGGCCGAAGTCGACCTCCCCCTCGAAGCGCCCCAGCGTGAGGAACATGAGCAGCGAACCGAGGGAGTTGGCGGCCAGGTAGCGGGCACGCCGGGCCGGGTCCCGGCTCGGGCGGATGGTGCCCTCGGCCTCGCCCGCGGCGAGGTAGACCTCGATGTCGGCCACCATGCGCTCGAAGAGCGAGGCCGCGAGCGGGCCCCCGGCCTGCATGGAGCGGACGACGTAGGCCAGGAGGGGGGCGTACTGCTCCATCGTCGTGAGCTGGTGGAGGAAGGTCTGTCCGTCGTGGCTGGTGACCGTGTCCGTCTTGACCTCGTTGACGACCGCGGTGACGTGGTCGTCGCAGGCCCGCCGGAGCCTGTCCTTGGAGCCGAAGTGGTGGATCACCAGTCCGGGGGAGACCTCGGCCTCTTCGGCGATCGCCCGCACGGTCACGCCGAACCCGCGCTGGCCGAAGCACGTGATCGCCGCGTCGCGGATCCTGGCGCGTGCCGTGAGGTCGGACTCCCTGTCGGGCCGATCCGGACGGTTGGCTGAACTCATGTTCAATACATTAAACGCTTGTTTAGCCCCTTGGCAAGGGGGCGGCTCCGGAGGCGGTCCGGTCCGCGCGGACGGGGCCGCGGGCTGGCCGTACACTCGGTGCACGGCGCCCCCGGGCGTCCCACGCCGACGAGGAGAGGTTCGATGGTGCAGGTCGCGGTCGCCCAGTTCGCCCCCGGTCAGGACAAGGCGCGCAACCAGCGCTCGGTGGCGGAGCTGACCGCCCGCGCGGCGGCGGACGGGGCCCGGGTGGTCCTGTTCCCCGAGTACACGATGTTCACCGCGGGCCGCGTCGACCAGCGCTACGTGGCGGCGGCCGAGCCCCTGGACGGCCCCTTCGTCTCCGAGGCTGCCGACACCGCCCGGCGGGAGGGCGTGCACCTGGTGCTGGGGGTCGGCGAGGCCGAGGGTGGCCAGGACGCCACCCACTTCACCAACACGCTGGTGGCGCTGTCGCCGGAGGGCGAGCGGGTCGCGCACTACCGCAAGATCCACCTGTACGACGCCTTCGGGGCCCGGGAGTCGGACGTGCTGCGCCCCGGCCCGATCGAGGAGCCCGAGACCTTCACCGTCGACGGCGTGGTGTTCGGTCTACAGACCTGCTATGACCTGCGTTTTCCCGAGGTGACGCGGCGCATCGCCGAGGCCGGGGCGCACGTGGTGCTGCTGGCCGCGCAGTGGGTGCCCGGCCCGCTGAAGGAGGAGCACTGGCGGACCCTGGCCCGGGCGCGCGCCATCGAGAACACCGTGTACGTGGCCGCCTCCGGGCAGGCGGCGCCCACGGGCGCGGGCAACAGCATGGTGGTCGATCCCATGGGGACCCCGCTCGCGGCGCTGGGGGAGCAGACCTTCGCGGTTGCCTCGGCCGGGGTTTCGGCCTCCCGGGTCCAGGAGGTGAGGGACCTCAATCCGGCGCTCTCCCTGCGCCGTTTTTCGGTCTCTGTACGGGCCGAGGACTGAGGTCCCGGATCACTACCGCCCCGTAGCTAACCGGACAAAGCAGATGAAGCTTGTCCCGCCAGACAGGGTCTTCCCAGGTCACATCACTTAGGGTTATGATTCCCCTGCATGGTGTGATGTAGATCGGTCCGAACCATTCCAGGTGCCCAAAGCTTCTGATTCAATAAAGAGCCGGTAACTATCGGCCCGCCAGACTGTCCTAAACCACGGGGGGAGCAAGGACATTGCGCGGAACGAGCATGATGTGCGAACCAGACACGCGGCCCGCGATCGACGTCGACGTCTACGATCCGGACTCGCTGAGCTGGGCGCAGTGCATGGGGGATGCCTGCGTCGTCTGCCACACCAAGTGGCCCCGGCCACGCCGGGTGCTCGGCGAGCTCCCGGACGGGAGTGCGGTGTTCGGTTGTGAGGAGTGCGCCGACCTCGTCGGCGCGGAGCCCCGGGTCGCCGCCGAGGAGCGGCTGTTCGCGGTGCGCTAGCGGTGCGGAGACGGTCGCGCTCCGGGTCCAGGGGGAGAGGCGGACCCGGAGCGCTCCCGTCGGCGCGCCCGCTTCCATTGGGGAGGAGGGGAAATGAGCGCGCCCTTCCCGGATGGTTCGTGCGTCGGCTGTCGGCGCCGACCACGCCCCGTGGGGGGCGTCCGCTGACAACGATACTCCGTGTCGTTCACCGCCGACCGACAGTGAGACAGATCCGTCCGGTATTTTCGCGAACTCGGCGTTAACCGTTGGTGGGGAACCCCAGGTTGACGCCTCCTTCGGGCCGCTGGCCCGGGTCGGTCCAGCGGGCCGTGACCGCCTTGGTGCGGGTGTAGAAGTGGACACCCTCCGTGCCGTGCGCGTGTGAGTCGCCGAACAGGGACTGCTTCCAGCCACCGAAGGAGTAGTAGGCCATCGGCACCGGGATGGGGACGTTGATCCCCACCATGCCGACCTCGACCTCGTTCTGAAAGCGCCGGGCGGCGCCCCCGTCGTTGGTGAAGACCGCCGTGCCGTTGCCGTAGGGACTGGCGTTGACGAGCTTGACCGCCTCGTCGTAGTCGCCCACGCGCACCACGCTCAGCACAGGGCCGAAGATCTCGTCCCGGTAGCACGACATCTCCGGGCCCACGTGGTCCAGCAGCGACGGGCCCAGCCAGAACCCGTCCGGGTCCCCGCCCGACACCGGGTGCACGCGGCCGTCGACCGCCAGGGTCGCGCCCTCGCGCACCCCCGACTCCAGGTAGGAGGCCACCCTGTCGCGGTGCTCCCTGGTGACCAGCGGCCCCATCTCGCTGCGCTCGTCGTCGCCGGGGCCCACGCGCAGGCGCGCCACCCGCTCGCGGATCCGCTCCACCAGCTCGTCGGCCACCGAGTCCACCACGGCCACCGCGGAGATGGCCATGCACCGCTCGCCCGCCGAGCCGAACCCGGCCGAGACCGCCGCGTCCGCGGCCAGGTCCAGGTCGGCGTCGGGCAGCACCACCATGTGGTTCTTGGCCCCGCCCAGGGCCTGCACGCGCTTGCCGTGCTCGGCGGCGGTCCGGTAGACGTACCGCGCGACCGGGGTGGAGCCCACGAAGCTGACCGCCGCCACGTCCGGGTGCTCCAGAAGGGCGTCCACCGCCTCCTTGTCACCGTGCACCACGTTGAACACGCCCTCGGGCAGCCCCGCCTCGGCCCACAGCTCAGCCAGCAGCACCGACGCCGAGGGGTCCTTCTCGCTGGGCTTGAGCACGAACGCGTTGCCGCAGGCGACGGCCACCGGGAACATCCACATCGGCACCATCGCGGGGAAGTTGAACGGCGTGATCCCGGCGACCACGCCGAGCGGCTGGAGGATCGAGTAGGCGTCCACGCCCGTGGACACGTTCTCGGAGTAGCCGCCCTTGAGCAGGTGCGGGATGCCGCAGGCGAAGTCGACGACCTCCAGGCCGCGGGCCACCTCGCCCCGGGCGTCGGAGAGGACCTTGCCGTGCTCGGCGCCGATCAGCTCCGCCAACCGGTCGGCGTTGGCGCTGAGCAGCTCGCGGAAGCGGAACAGGACCTGCACCCGCCGGGACAGCGAGGTGTCGCGCCAGCCCGGGAAGGCCTCCCGCGCGGCCGTCACCGCCGCGTCGACCTCCTGCCGTCCGGCGAGGTGGACCGTGCCGGTGACCCGCCCGGACGCCGGATCGTAGATGTCCCCCGTGCGCCGGGCCGGTCCCTCGTGGGCGGCTCCGCCGATCCAGTGGGTGACGTGCTTGCTCATATCCGCTCTCTTCCTTGTCCACAGGCGTCCGGTCGGGGCTGGCGCGCGGTGCCCCGGCGCGGTTTGCTTGATACGGGGGGTCCCCAGGGGCCGCCAGCGTCGTGCTGCCCACCTGCGCACGGAAGACCGTGCGCGGCGGCCCCCTCCGGCCCCGGCCCCCTCAGGCCCCGGTCGTTCCTCCTCAGGCCCCGGCGTCCACGGTGCGCACCGCGTCCAGCAGCACGTCGCGGCCCTCCACGGCCTCCTCCTGCGACAGCGTCATCGGCGGCGCCATCCGCAGCACGTTGCCGTGCACACCGCCCTTGCCCACCAGCAGACCGCGCTCGCGGGTGGCCTCCAGCACCCTCCCGGCCAGGGGGGAGGACGGCGCGCCGGTGGCGGGGTCCACCATCTCCACGGCGAACATCAGTCCCTTGCCGCGCACGTCGCGCACGCTCGGCAGCGAGGTCAGCGCGCTGAGCCCCTCCAGGATCAGCGCGCCCTGCCGCCGCGCGTTGCCCTGGAGGTCGTGCTCCAGCACGTAGTCCAGGGTCGCCCCCGCCGCCGCCATCGACACCGGGTTGCCGCCGAACGTGGCCACGCCCAGCGCGCCCAGCCGGTCCATCAGGTCGCCGCGCGCCACCACGCCGCCCACCGCGAACCCGTTGCCCAGACCCTTGGCGAAGGTCATGGCGTCCGGGACCACCCCGTGGTTGCCGATGCCGAAGAAGCTCGTGCCGGTGCGCCCCCACCCGGTCTGCACCTCGTCGGACACGAACAGGATGCCGTGCTCGTCCAGCACCTCCTTGTAGGCGGCGTACAGGCCGTCCGGCGGCATCGCGAACCCGCCCACGCCCTGCACCGGCTCGGCGATCAGGCACGCCACGTTCGGCGCCGCGGTGTCCAGCACGTCGCGCAGGTCGGCCACGCACGCCTCGACGTACTCCCGGTCGGTCATCCCCCGGAAGGCCGGAGCCGCGTGGTCGGTGCCGTGCAGGTAGTGCACGTTCAGCGGCGACAGGGAGGAGTTCTTCCACGCCCGGTTGCCGGTCACGGCCACCGTGCCGAACGAGCGCCCGTGGTAGCTGCCGCGCATCGCCAGCACCTCGTCGCTTCCGCGCGCGTACGTGGCCAACAGCAGGGCGGTCTCGTTGGCCTCGGTGCCGGAGTTGGTGAAGAACACCTTCGCGTCCGGGATGCCCGACAGGCCGGCGATCTTCTCCGCCAGTTCGACCTGGCCGCGGATGAGGTAGAGGGTGGAGGTGTGCACGACCCCCCTGGCGATCTGGCGCTCGACGGCCTCGCGTACCTCGGCCACGTCGTAGCCGAGCATGTTGGTCACGATGCCGGTGAAGAAGTCCAGGTAGGTGTTGCCGTCGGCGTCCGTGACACGGGCGCCCTTGCCGCCGGTGATCTCCAGCGGGGACTCGTAGTACAGGGGCAGCCAGGAGGGCATGACCGCGCGGTGGCGTGAGAGAAGTTCCGACATGCCCCCAGTCTCGCCCCGCCCCCCGGACTTGGCCAGGATCAGCATGTTGACAACATGGCGGCCGGGCTTACGACGTGTAAGGACCTCCGCGCGCGCCCTCCCCTCAGGTCAGGCCCGGGCGGTGCGGTACACCGTGTAAGCCCGGGGGCCGGGAGTCTGACACCGCGTCCCGTGCGCGCCTCCTAGGATGGAGGCCGTGCTCCCCACCCTCGCCGAGGTCCTCCAGCTGCCCGCCCTCCAGCGCGCCCGTCCCCGGGTCGTGGCGTGCCCGGACCGGCTGGACGTGGCCGTGCGCTGGGTGCACATCGCCGAGGTCACCGACCTCGCCCACCTGCTCCGCGGCGGCGAGCTGGTGCTCAGCACCGGCATCGCCATGCCCGACGACCCCGAGGCGCTGCGCCGCTACATCGACGACCTCGCCGCGGCCGGGGTCAGCGGCATCGCGGTCGAGTTGGGCCGCAAGTACCACGCCGAGCTCCCGCCCGCCTTCCTCGACGCCGCGCGCGACGCGGGCGTGCCGGTGGTCCTGCTCGACCGCGAGGCCCGCTTCGTGGAGATCACCGAGGCCGTGCACATCCGGGTGGTCAACGAACAGCTGGAGGAGCTGCGCGAGTCGGAGAAGCTGCACTCGGTCTTCACCCAGCTCTCGGTGGAGGGCGCCGACACCGGGCGCATCCTGCACGAGGTCGCCCAGCTCTCCGGCTGCCCGGTGGTCCTGGAGAACCTCACCCACCAGGTGCTGGCCTGCGACCTCAACGGTGAGGAGCCCGGAACCCTGCTCACCTCCTGGGAGAGCCGCTCGCGCGCGGCGCGTTCGGGAACGCGCACCGTCCACACGCCCGCCAACGGCTGGCTGGTCACCACGGTCGGAGCGCGCGGCCAGGACTGGGGGCGGCTGATCCTCGTCGTCGGGGCCAATCCCACCCCGCGCCAGAGCATGCTCATCGAACGCGCCGCCACCACCCTGGCGCTGGGCAGGCTGTTGGAGCGCCACCAGGAGAGCCTGGAGCGCCAGACGCACCGAACGATCATCGCGGGCATCATCGACCGGGCCTACTCCGACCCGGAGGAGGCCCTGGTGCGGGCCCGTGCCGTGGGCGTGCCGCTCAACGGCCGCGAACTGGTGGGACTCGTGCTGCGCCTGCGCGAGAGCGGGACCGGGCTGGCCGCCCAGGCGCGCCTGTCCGACACCGCCGAGGGCGCCGCGCGCGCCTGCCGGGAGCTGCGCCTGCCCGCACTGGTGGGCTCGCTCGACGACCTGCGCGTGGGCATCCTGCTCGCGCTGCCGGGCCGCCAGCGCCTGGACCCGACCCTGCACATGCTCGCCGACCGCGTCCGCACCGCCGTGGGCGGCGCCGCGGTGCTGGCCGTGGGCTCCTCCGCGGACGGCGTCCGCGAGGTGCGGCGCTCCTTCCTGGAGGCGCGCCAGGTCGGCGACGTGGCCATCCGCCAGAGCGACCAGCGCCCCTTCTACCGGCTGCCCGACCTGCACCTGCGCGGCCTGCTCCACCTGTTCCGCGACGACGAGCGGCTCCAGACCTACGTCGAACGCGAGCTGGGGCCGCTGCTGGACCACGACGCGCGGCACGGCGGCGACCTGACCGACATGCTCCGCCACTACCTGGGCGCGGGCCGCAACAAGGCGCTCGCGGCCGGACGGGCACACCTGTCCCGCCCGGCGTTCTACGACCGGCTGCGGCGCGTCGCCCACGTCCTGGACGCGGACCTGGACTCGGTGGAGACCTGCCTGTCCCTGCACGTGGCGCTGCTGTCGCTGGACTCGGTCCGCGACGAGCGCTGACCCGGCGCCCACCTCATCCGCGGTCGCAGGTCAAAACCCGTGCGGCACACCAGCAGCGTTTCCGGTCAGTGCGCCTCGGGCGCTCCCTCCAGCTCCATCCCCAGCAGGACCGACGCCAGGCTCTTGCCGTGGGCGTCCAGGTACAGCGACGTGGTCACCGTGTCCTCGCCCGCGCGCGGGCACACCAGGACCAGCGCGCACACGTTGTCCATCCGGTGCACGGTGACCGGCCCCGACACGCGCCCGCCCAGCGCGCGGGCGACCCGGTCGGGGGTCAGCTCGGCGCACAGCACCGGGTACCACTCCGGTTCGTAGGCGATGACGGCGATCGTGTTGAGGTTGCCCTTGTCCCCGGCCCGGGCGTGGGCGACGTCGCGGAGCACGGTGCTCACCGCTCCCCCTCTCCGAAGAAGTCGACCCGGGTGCGCACGGCCTCCCGGTCGACGGTGGTCGACAGCACGCCCACGACCTCGTGGACGGAGGTCCTGACCCCACCCCCTCCGGAGGGCCCCGACGTGTAGAGGGCGCCCACCTCCTCGGCGACCTCCTCGGCGTCCGCACGGCCGGGGGCGAGGGCGGCCACCCGCAGCCGGCACTCGAAGGGTTCGTCCCCACCGTCCCCGCCCTCCAACGCGGGCGTCAGGGCGTCGGCGCCGACGTAGGCGTTGGCGGAGACGATCTCGCCGTGCGCCTCCAGCGGCAGGCCGTCCTCCCAGCAGGGCGCCGACGGGTCCAGCAGGTCCAGCACGTCGTCACCGGAGACCGCGGCGACCACGGTCGGCAGCCCCACCTCCAGCAGACCCTGCGCGACCTGGACGCCGCGTGCCGGGACCACGGCACGTTCGGTGTGCGGTGGCGTGCCAAGGGCCGGTGGAAGCCCTCCTTCCGCTTCCCCGATGGGTCACGGATGAGCATCGAACGCCTGGGCCGCAGATGGGGACGGGTCAAACTGCCCAAACTGGGATGGGTGCGCTTCCGCTGGTCACGCGTACCCCGGGGCACGGTCCGCTCGGCCACCGTCTCCCGCGACGGCGCCCACTGGTACGTGTCGCTGTTGTGCGAGGACGGCCAGACCACCCCCGAACACCACGAGCGCCCCGAGAGCGCGGTGGGCGTCGACCGGGGCGTGGCGGTGGCGGTGGCCACCAGCGATGGCGACCTGCTCGACCGCACCTTCCAAACCCCCAAAGAGGCCGAGCGCGAACGCCGTCTGCGTCAACCCTGGCCACCGGCGGCGACTCCAGCGTGCGCGCGGGCGCGGACGCCGCCTTCGAGCGCGCGGGCGCGGTGCCCGAGCGGATCGTGCGGGCAGGCAACGTCTCGACCATCGGCGGCCTGGTCTACGCGGGGATCGGCGTCACCGCGCTCCCGGCCCTGGTCGGGGTGCTGATGAGCTTCGCCGACCACGTGCGCGTGCCCCTGACCGACCCGGTCGTCGACCGCGGGCTGAGCGTGCTCACGCGCCGGGGCCGCAGACCGGGGCCGGCCGCGGCGGGGTTCCTCGCGCTGCTGGAGGAGATGCGCGCCGAGGACCACCCGCTGCCGCGGGACGTGGCCTGGACACACTGACGGCGGGCACGCCGACGGGACCGGGTGCGGTCCCCACGGGTACCCCGGTGGTGCGAGCGGTGGACGGCGCGCACGCGCCGCCCGCCGCACGGGGACTACAGCCGGGCGAAGGCCTCCTCCAGGATGTCCAGGCCCTCGTGCAGCAGCTCGTCGCCGATCACCAGCGGCGGCAGCATGCGGATCACGTTGCCGTAGGTACCCGCGCTCAGCAGGATCAGGCCGCGGGAGTGGCAGAAGGACAGCACCTTGGCCAGCGCCTCCGGGGCGGGCGTGCGGTCGGCGTCCTGGACCAGCTCGATCGCGATCATCGCGCCGCGTCCGCGCACGTCACCGATGACCTCGTGCTTGGCGGCCAGCTCGCGCAGGCGGCCCAGCATCAGCTCGCCGATCGCGCGGGCCCGCTCCACCAGGCCGTCGGCCTCGATCGCGGACAGGGCGGCCAGCGCCGCGGCGCACGCCGCCGGGTTGCCGCCGTAGGTGCCGCCCAGGCCGCCGCCGTGCACGGCGTCCATCAGCTCGGCGCGGCCGGTCACCGCGGCCAGCGGCAGGCCGCCCGCGATGCCCTTGGCGGTCGTGATCAGGTCCGGGACCACGCCCTCGTGCTCGCTGGCGAACATGTGGCCGGTACGGGCGAAACCGGTCTGCACCTCGTCGGCGACGAACACGATGCCGTTGGCGCGGCAGAACTCCACCACCGCGGGCAGGAAGCCGGGGGCGGGCTCGATGAAGCCGCCCTCGCCCTGGATCGGCTCGATCACCACGGCCGCCACGTTCTGGGCGCCGATCTGCTTGGTGATCTGCTCGATCACCATGGCCGCCGCCTCGGGGCCGCAGTTGTCCGGACCCGTCGGCCAGCGGTAGGGGTAGGCCATCGGCATCCGGTGGATCTCACCGGCGAACGGCCCGAAGCCCTGCTTGTAGGGCATGTTCTTCGCGGTCAGCCCCATGGTGAGGTTGGTGCGGCCGTGGTAGGCGTGGTCGAAGACCACCACCGCCTGGCGGCCGGTCGCGCTGCGGGCGATCTTCACCGCGTTCTCGACCGCCTCGGCGCCCGAGTTGAGCAGGATCGAACGCTTCTCGTGGTCGCCCGGCGTGATCCGGTTCAGCGCCTCGCACACGTCCACGTAAGCCTCGTACGGGTTGACCATGAAGCAGGTGTGCGTGAACCGGCCGAGCTGCTCGGCGGCGCGCTCCACCACGCGCGGGTCGGCGTTGCCGACGTTGGTCACGGCGATGCCGGAGCCGAAGTCGATCAGCGCGTTGCCGTCGACGTCCTCCACGATGCCGCCGCCCGCGCGCTCGACGTAGACGGGCAGGACGCTGCCCACGCCCTGGGCGACGGCCGAACGGCGGCGCTCCTGGATCGCGCGGGACTTGGGGCCGGGGATCTCGGTGACGATCCGGCGGGACTGGGCGACCTCGGTCGCTGCCATGCGGCTGCCTCCTTCTGCGGTGGACGGGAGCGGAGAGGGGCCGGGGGTGGGCTCCCCGACCTGGGATGACACTAGGGCGCACGGAACCTCCCCCACATGGACATCGTGGATAATCGGGACTGATCCTTGCGCCAACGCGTCAGGGTTCGCACGAAGCGGGTCCGCTGGCGCGGGGGAGAGGACGGTCCGCCCGCGTCCGGTCCCGCCGACCGCACCGGACCGCCTCGACCGGCGGACGAAGTGGAGGGGAAGCCGATGCCACCGACCCTGGGGGCCCTGATGCGCACGCCCCGCCTGCACATGAACCTGCTCACCGGCCAGGAGAACCTGGACCGGCGGGTGGAGTGGGTCGCGGTCAGCGAGCTGGAGGACCCCACGCCCTACCTGGCGGGCGGCGAACTCCTGCTCACCACCGGCGTGCGCTGGGCCACCGGCGTCCCCGACCTGCGCGACTACACGCGCCGCCTGGCCGAGCGCCGCGTCACCGCGCTGGGCTTCGCGGTCGGCGTGGTCCTGGACCGCACCCCCGAGCCGCTCCGCGAGGCCGCCGCCGAGTTCGGCCTCACACTGCTGGAGGTGGCCCGGGAGACCCCCTTCATCGCGATCGGCAAGGAGGTGTCCCGCCTCCTGGCCAAGGAGGAGTACGAGGGGCTGAGCCGGGCCTTCGCCGCCCAGCGCGACCTCACCCGCGCCGCCCTCACCGGGGAGTCGGCGATCGTGGACCGGCTGGCCCGCGAACTCGGCGCCTGGGTGCTGCTGCTGTCCGCCGACGGCGCCGCCCGGCACGCCGCCCCCGCCAGGGCCGCCCCCCGCGCCGCCGGGCTCGCCGTGGAGCTGGACCGGCTGCGCGAGGCGGGCGTGCGCGCCAGCGTCTCCCTGACCTCGGGCGGCGAACACGTCTCCGTGCAGCCCCTGGCCACCAGCCGCCGGGTCCGCGGGTTCCTCGCCGTGGGCACCGGCGGGCGCCTCGGCTCGGACGAGCGCACGCTGGTCAACGCGGCGGTGTCGCTGCTCTCCCTCGAACTGGAGCGCACCGCGCACAACGCCACGGCGCGGGTGCGCGAGGGGGTGCTCGCGGCGCTGCTCGCCGGGGCGCTGGACCCGCTCCACCCGGGGGCGGAGCGGCTGCGCGGGGTCCTTCCCGCCGAACCCGTCGTCGTGGCGGCAGCCGACGGGGTGGGGCCCGCGCAGCCGCCCGAGGGCGTCCTGGTCACCGAGCACGGCGGCCGCGCCCTGCTGCTGGCCCCCGCCGACACCGGCGCGGGGGTGCTCGGCGAGGTCCTGGAGGGGCCGGTCGGGGTGAGCGACCCGTCCCCCTACGCGGAACTGTCCGCGGCGCTGTCCCAGGCCGGGCGCGCGCTGGCCGCCGCGCGCGACGCGGGGGAGGGTCTGCTCCGGGTCGGCGACCTGCCCGGCGGGCTGCTCGGGCTGGCCGACACCCCCGCCGGGGCACGCATGGCCGGGGACCTGCTCGCCCCGCTGCTGCGCCAGCGCACCTCGGCCGAACTGCTCGCCTCGCTGCGCGCCTACCTCGCGGCCTCGGGGAGGTGGGACACGGCGTCGGAGGCCCTGGGGGTCCACCGGCACACGCTCCGCTACCGCATGCGGCGCATCCGCGACCTGCTGCCCGGCGACCTGGACGACCCCGACTACCGGACCGAGCTGTGGATCGCCCTGCGCGTCCACGGGACCGCGGGCTGACCTCCTCCCGGCTTCCGGACGCCGTCACCCAAGCGCGGTCACCCAAAGTGAAAGTGGCGACGGATTCCGGCGTTCGCGGGGTCCGGTGCCGGTCCATCCACCACAATGGCTTGCTGTCGGTGAGTAGTCAGCCGGTAACACGGCCGGGTGGGGGAGACGTTGAGGTCACTGCGGGACGACGAGCACGAGATCGGGCACCCGGGGGTGCCGGGAGCGCTGCCGGGAGGGCTCCCGGGAGCCGCCAGGCCCCTCCCCGCGGTGCTCGGCGGCCGGTCGGGCGTCGGCACGGCCTCGCTGCGCTGGAAGCCCCCGATCGACCGCTCCGAGGTGCGTTCCCTGCTGGCCTACCTGCGCGCCTGCCTGCGCCGCGAGGCCGTGCACACCCACGTCATCCCGGTCGGCGACCTCGGCTCCGACAACTGTGCCTGTCTGCCCCCGGGCCCCGAGGTGCTGTTCAGCGGGGTCAGGGAGACGCTTCCGCTGCACCCGGAGTCCGTCCGCGTCCTGCGCGCGGCCCAGAACCTCGGCCAGGCCCCGCGTTACGGCTACCCGCTCGTGATCCTGGGGGAGGGCGACGACAGGGTGGCCCTGCCCCTGCTCACCGTCGACGTGCGGGTCGTGGACGAGACCGTGGACGCCCGCACCGAGTCCGGGGACACGCTGGTCCGCGCGGTCGGCCCGCCCGACGTCAATCCCGCGCTCCTGGAACGCCTCGGCCTCACCGATTCCGAGGACCTGTTCGAACTGCGGACCCGGCTGCGCTCCGGGGCGCCCGACCCCCCGCGGCGCCCCGCGGCCGTCGCCGACCTCGCCGCCAGGATCCGCGCCCTGCTCGCCAGCCTGGAGATCGAGCGGGTGGACGACATCGCCCCCCTGGGCACCCGCGGCGCCCCGCGCACCGGGGTCGACGGCGCCCACAACGTCGCCGTGCTCTTCCGAGCCGGGCCCGGAGGACGCCACGAGGTCGACGAGCACGAACCCGTCGGCGTCGAGGGCGTCCTGGCCGACCTCGACCCCTCCGGCCGCGACGGCCTCGTCCCCGAGGACGTCAGCGGGACCGCGCTGGAGACCCTGCTCGGGCAGACCGCGCGGACGGCCGCGGCACCCGGCCCCGCGGCGTCCGGACGGCTCTTCCGCGGCTCCCGCGCCGGCTCCCGCGCCGGGACCCGCCGCGCGGGCCGCTCCGGTTGCGCCGACCCGGCCGGGGACACCGCCGAGCCTCCCGTCCCGATCTCGGCGACCGCCCTCGACCAGTCCCAGTACGCGGTCCTGTGCGCGGCCATGCGCGAGCAGCTCACCGTGGCCGCCGCCCCGCCCGGAAGCGGTGTGCACGACCTGGTCGACGCCCTCGTGCGCACCGCCGTCAGCAACGGCCAGCGCGTCCTGGTGTGCGGGTGCACCGAGGCCGACGTCGCCGCGGTGCGCCTGCGCGCGGACGCCTCCCCCGGGCACCCCGTCGTGCGCGTCGGCGGGGACGGTCAGCGCACGGCCGAGACCGTGCTGCTCACCCGGCTCCTCACCGAGCACTCCCGGAGTCTGCCCGCCGCCCCCTCCGGCCCCGGCGGGGAGGACCCCACCGTCCACTGGGCGAACCTGGCCGCGGACTGGGCGGCGGTCCGCGAGGCGTGGCGGGCCATGGACACCATGGCCTCCGGCGGCCACGCGCTCGCCCGCCTGGCGGAGGAGCGCGGCCGGGTCGTCGCCCAGGGGTGGGACCCCGACTCCCTCTTCACGCCGGAGCGGGGCGGCCCCGAGTACTGGCTGCACCGGGCCGAGCGCGCGGGCGCCGGAGGCCTCGCCGGGCTGGCGCACCGCGGCGCCGTCCGCCGTGAACTGGGCGTGGGCACCGACCCCGACAGCCTCGCCCGCCTGTGCGCGGTCGCCCGTCTGGAGGGCGAGTGGCGCTCTGCCGTGGACCGGCGGACCCGCTGCGCGCCGCTGAACGCGCTCACCGCCGACCTGGCCGACGCCCTCGACCGGCACCGCAGGTCCAGCTCCGCCTGCCTGCGCGCGGTCGGCGACCCCCGGCTGTGGCGGGGCCGCGCCGCCATCGAGAACCGGCTGGAGAGCCTCAACTGGCACCGCGGCCACGGCTGGCCCGGCCTGGGCGGTCTGCTCGACACCCTGCCCGCGTGGGTGTGCCGCACCGACCAGGTCCGGGCGCTGCAACCGCAGGCGGGCCTGTTCGACCTGGTCGTCGTGGTCGGTGCCGAGCGCACCCGGCTGGCCGAACTGCTGCCGGCGCTCTACCGCGCCAACCGCGCCGTGGTGTTCGGTGACCCAGCGCACCCGGGGCCGGCGAGCGTACTGGAACCGGAGGAGGAGCGCCGTGCGCTGGCCGCGGCGGGCTTGGCCGCCGACCAGTTGGACGATCGGGGCCTGCGCTACGGCGGCGGTTCGGCGATGCGCGCCCTGTACCGGGCGGCGCCGCCCATGCGGTGGCTGGACGAGCACGACGGGGCGCCGCCCCAGCTCGCCGGGGCCGCGTCGCGGCACTGTTACGGGGGCAGGCTCGCGGTGCGCACCGTTCCCGACCCCTCCGGCGGCCCCGCGTTCGAATGGCGCGACGTGGCCGGGGCCTGCGAGGCCGCGCCCGGAGTGTCCTACGTCAACCGGGACGAGGCCTACCGGGTGGCGGTGGTGGTGGACGAGCTCGACGAGCACCTGCCCCGGGGCCGGGTGGTCGCGGTGGTCGCGCCGACCCAGCCCCAGGCGGCCCTGGTGCGCCGCCTGCTGCGCAAGCGCGTCCTGCGCCACGAGGTGCGGGTGGGCGGGCCGGACCTGCTGGCGGACGACCACGACCCGGCGGACGTCACCGTCCTGACGCCGACGCTCGCCTCGGGGGCGCCCGCCATCGCCGAGCGGCGGGTCCGCCGGATGGGCCACCTGTGGTCGTCGGTGCTCACCCGCACCCGCCAGCGACTCGTGGTGGTGGGAGACCGCGGGTACTGGTCGGGCGACGACGGCCCGCTGGGCGAGCTGGAGGCGGCGGCGCAGGGAGGCAGGACGGAGCGGACCGACGCGGCCGCCTCAGCACTGGTCAGGGAGCTGCGCGGGGTGGGGACGGAGGTGACCCTCCAACAGACGGTCGAGGGCTGGACCGCCGACATGGTGGTCCGGTTCGGCTCCCGCCGCCTGCTGCTCCTGCTCGACCGGGAGCCCGACGGTCGGTCCCTGCGCTGGCTGCTCGCCCGGGGGGAGGCGCTCAACCGCACCACGGGGGACCCCGTGGTCGTGGTGCCCGCCTGGCGCTGCCTGGCCGATCCGCGCACCCTCGTGGAGGAGATCCTCACCGCCCACTGACCCGCCGGGAGGCCCCTCCGGAGCCGACCGCTGATCGGACCGGCGGCCGGGACGGGCGCACTACCCTGGACCCGGATGTCCGGAAAGCGGCGGTCGCGTCGCCGTCCCGGGCGGACGGGAGAGGGGAGGACCGGTGCCTGAGGGCCACACGCTGCACCGCCTGGCGGCGCACTTCGACAAGACCTTCGGCGGCGGCACGGTACGCGCCAGCAGCCCGCAGGGGCGCTTCGCCGACGGCGCCGCCCGGATCGACGGCCGGGTCCTCACCGAGAGCGAGGCCCACGGCAAGCACCTCTTCCTCGGATTCGACTCGGGGGAGTGGCTGCGGGTCCACCTGGGCCTGTACGGCGCCTGGTCCTTCGGCGACGCCGACGGCGAACGCCACCTGGGCGCGCCGCGGGCCGCGGGCGGCGCCCGCCCGGAGCTGCTCCGCGACGCGGAGGGCTTCGTCGTGGCGCCCGAACCCGTCGGCGCGGTACGCGCCCGGCTGGTCAACTCCTCCGGCTGGGCCGACCTGCGCGGCCCCTCGGCCTGCGAGGTCGTCACCGAGGACGAGAAGCGTGCCGTCCAGGACAGGCTGGGCCCCGACCCCCTGCGCGACGACGCCGACCCCGCACGCGCCTGGCGCGTGGTCAGCCGCTCCCGGACCAGCGTCGCCGCGCTCCTCATGCGCCAGGACGTCGTGGCGGGAATCGGCAACATCTACCGCGCGGAGTCGCTGTTCCGGGCGGGCCTGGACCCGATGACCCCGGGCCGCGACCTCACGGCCGACCAGTGGTCGCGGCTGTGGGACGACCTGTCGGGCCTGCTCCGCGACGGCGTGCGGGACGGCTACATCATCACCACCCTCCCCGAGCACCGCCCCGACCCGGACGCGCGTCCCGTGCCCCGGGCCGACAGCCTCTACGTGTGCTACCGGACCGGCGACCCCTGCCGGGTGTGCTCCTCGCCGGTCGCCTCCGCGGAACTGGCCGGGCGCACCCTCTACTGGTGCCCCGGATGCCAGGGGGTTTGATGGGATTAGTGAGTTAAGTACCCTTTTGTCTGATTAGATCCCAAGGCCATGCAGTACAATCCCCAACCGTCTGCTTAACCGGTTCAGCGTTGTGTGATCAGGGGGACGAATGGGGGGTTTGATGCGGCGTCCGACCATCATGGACATCGCCAAGGCCGCAGGGGTGTCCAAGGGTGCCGTGTCCTACGCGCTCAACGGGCGTCCGGGGGTCTCGGAGGAGACCCGAAGACGCATCCTGGCGATCGCCAGCGACCTCGGCTGGGCTCCCAGCAGCCCGGCGCGCGCACTCGCTCCCGGCGGCCGGATCGGGGCGGTCGGCCTGGTGGTCGACCGGCCCGCCCACTCGCTCGGGCTGGAGCCCTTCTTCATGCAGCTGGTCTCGGGGATCGAGACCGAGCTGGCCTCCTCGGGGGTGGATCTGCTGTTACAGGTCACCGAGGACATGGGCGCCGAGATCGCGGCCTACCGGCGCTGGTCGTCCGAACGCCGGGTGGACGGCGTGATCATGGTCGACCTGCGCGTGGGCGACCCGCGCGTCCAGGTCGTCGAGGACCTCCCGCTGCCCGCCGTCGTCCTCGGCGGACCCGAGGGCGTGGGCTCCCTGCCCCACCTGCACACCGACGACGCCACCGCCATGCGCGAGGTCGTCCACTACCTGGCGGCCCTCGGCCACCGGCGCATCGTCCAGGTGGCGGGCCCGGAGAAGTTCGTGCACACCCGCGTGCGCACCCAGGCCTTCCTGGACGCCGCGTCGCAGGCCGGGCTGAGCGAGGCCCGTTGGGTGCACGCCGACTACACGGGCGAGGGGGGCACGAGGACCACGCGCAAGCTGCTGGCCGCCACCGACCGGCCGACCGCCCTGATCTACGACAACGACCTCATGGCCGTGGCCGGGCTGGGCGTGGCCCACGAGATGGGCGTCGACGTGCCCTCGCAGCTGTCCATCGTGGCCTGGGACGACTCGGTGCTGTGCCGCCTGGTCCGCCCCTCGCTGACCGCCATAGTGCGCGACATCGTGTCCTACGGCCGCCAGGCCGCGCTGATGCTGGCCAGGACGATCGAGGGCAAGCCGGTGGAGAACAGGGAGACCTCCCGGGGGGAGCTTCTCCCCCGGGGGAGCACCGGCCCCCTGGGCGCGTGATCCGGCGTCCCCGCCCGGTCGCCCGCGGCCGGGTGCGGTCGCGGCTCCCGGACACGTGCTCCGGCGGGCCGCGCGTCCCGTCCGGCGCGTGCACCGCGTGAGGTCCCGGAAGCCCCGCGTGGCGCGGACACCGGGGTTCGCGGCGTGCGCCGCGACGGATGTTAACGATGTGAAAACTGAGCCGTGGGTTGCCTCGGTGGTCTCTGTGGCTTCGGTGTCCAAAAGGTGACCGTGAGGGTACTGCCCCCTTCTCGCGGGCTGTGGAAGGCTACGGCGCGTAACGCCCCACGCCGACAGGCCCCCCAGGGAGCGAGAACACCCGTGCAGAACCGGTTCAGCGCCGCCGAACTTACTGACATACCCGCATCTGTGCTGTTACAAGCGAATAACAGCGAAGTGTCGGGCATTGACGCCCTTCCTGCGGACGTGTTGTTGTTAACGTCACTTACCCGGTTCAGCAACGGTCTCGCGCGCTCACCACTGGGAGCGCTCCCAACCCTTCCGGTCTCTCGGAGGGGACTCCCCCCATAGGCCGGCCGGGTGACAAGGAGGAGTCGAGATGAGAATGCTGCGGCTTCCGGCGGCACTCGCGGCCCTGGCCCTCGTGGTCAGCGCCTGCGCGGGTGACGACGGGAACAGCGAGGGCGGTTCGGGGCAGTACCCCCGGAACGAGACCCTGTACACCACGGGCACGGCGTGGGAGGCACCCACCAGCTGGAACCCGATGATGAGGGGCAACTTCGCGGTCGGCACCAACGGCCTGGTCTACGAGTCGCTCTTCCACTACGACCCGGAGGCGGGCGAGTACGTTCACTGGCTCGCCGAGAGCGACGAGTGGACCTCGGAGACCGTCCACGAGATCACCCTGCGCGAGGGCGTCACGTGGAACGACGGTGAGCCCCTGGTCGCCCAGGACGTGGTCACCACGCTGGAGCTCGGCCAGGTCGCCGGAGTCCCCTACGGCAACGTCTGGGACTACGTCGAGAGCGTCGAGGCCACCGACGAGCGCACGGTCACCGTCACCTTCTCGGAGAGCCGTCCGCAGGAGTGGATGAACTGGGCCTACTCCAACCCCATCGTCCCGGACCACATCTGGGCCGACATGGAGGAGGCCCAGGTCGCCGACAGCCCCAACGAGAACCCGGTCGGCACCGGCCCCTACGTCTACGAGTCGCACACCGACGACCGCATGGTCTGGGAGCGCAACGACGAGTGGTGGGCCGTCGAGGCCCTCGACATGACGATGGACGCCCGCTACATCGTCGACATCGTCAACGCCTCCAACGAGGTGACGATGGGCATGCTGAACCAGGGCGAGGTCGACCTCTCCAACAACTTCCTGCCCGGCATCGACCAGGTCCTCAACAGCAACGAGAACATCACCAGCTTCCACGAGGGCCCCCCGTACATGAAGAGCGCCAACACGGCGTGGCTCATCCCGAACCACACCCGTGAGCCGCTCAACGACACGGCGTTCCGCCAGGCCCTGGCCCACTCCATCGACATCACCCAGATCGTCGAGGGCCCGTACGCCAACCTGGTCCAGCCGGCCAACCCCACGGGCATGCTGCCCGAGTGGGACGCCTACATCGACCACGAGCTGGTCGAGCGCGAGGGCTTCACCTTCGACGCGGACGAGGCCGTGGCCATCCTCGAAGAGGCCGACTACATGGACGAGGACGGCGACGGCTTCGTCGAGACCCCCGACGGCGAGCCCATCGCGCTGACCCTCGCGGTCCCCTCCGGCTGGACCGACTGGATGGAGGCCGCCCGCATCATCGAGCAGAACGCCCAGGACGTCGGCATCAACATCACGGCCGAGTTCCCCGACGCGGGCCTGCTCGACGACAACCGCAACTCGGGTGAGTTCGACCTGGTCATCAACAACGCCCGGCAGCTGAGCAACTCGCCGTGGACCTACTACGACTACCTCTACCAGCTCCCCGTCCAGGAGCAGCAGACCACGGTGAACTTCCACCGCTACGAGAGCGACGAGGCCTGGGCCCTCACCGAGGAGCTCGCCCGGGTCCCCGCCGACGACGTCGAGGCCGCCGCCGAGGTCACCTCGCAGCTCCAGGAGCACTTCCTGGCCGAGCTGCCGACCATCCCGCTCTGGTACAACGGCCAGTGGTCGCAGGTCAACAACTCCGCCTGGACCAACTGGCCCAGTGAGGCGGAGGGCACGCCCAACAGCGCCGCGGTGATGTGGGAGGGCTGGTACGAGCTCGGCGGGGTCGAGACCCTCGCCTCGATCGAACCGGTCGAGTAGGGGCGGGGGAGCGACCTCTCCCCGTCCACCCCGCTGACCACTCCCCGCCCCCGGCCGAGGCACGGCGCGAAAGAGCCCGGCCGGGGGACGCCCCGGGAGAGCGGGCGCGGCACGGAACAGCCCCCACAGGGTCCGTGCCGCGCCCCCTCCGGGGCCACTCGACTGTCCGCCGCCATCACCTGGAGGAATGTGTGTGGCGCTATATCGGTCGTAAGCTCTTCGTCTACCTGCTTACGTTCATCGCCGCGGTCACCATCAACTGGATGATTCCGCGCTTCATGCCCGGCGACCCCATCCGCAGCATGCTCTCCCGTGCCTCGGCGGGCGACCCCGAGGCCCTGGCCGCCATGACCACCTACTACGAGGAGGTCTTCGGCCTCGACAGGCCGCTCCACGAGCAGTACCTGAGCTTCTGGGCCGGTCTGTTCCGCGGGGACCTGGGCATCAGCGTGATGCTCTACCCCGAGCCGGTCACCGACGTCATCATGAGGGCGGTCCCCTTCACCCTGGGACTGCTGCTCCCCGCGATCCTGCTCAGCTGGATCATCGGCAACCGCTTCGGCGCCTTCGCCGCCCGCAGCAAGGCCCTGGACAACACGCTCCTGCCGGTCGGGTACATCCTCACCGCCACGCCGTACATGTGGCTGGCCCTGCTGCTGGCCTGGAGCCTGGGCATCGTCGCCGGGATCTTCCCGGCCTCGGGCGGCTACAGCTTCTCCCTGCGCCCCGAGTTCAGCTGGCTGTTCATCTCCAACCTGATCACCCACTGGTTCCTGCCGTTCCTGTCCATGTTCCTGGTGGCGCTCGGCGGCTGGGCGATCGGCATGCGCAACATGATCATCTACGAACTGGACGCGGACTACTCCAACTACCTCCAGGCCCTCGGCGCCCCGCGCAAGCTGGTCCGGCGCTACGCGTTCCGCAACGCCATGCTGCCGCAGATCACCGGCCTGGCCGTCCAGCTGGGCACGATCATCGCGGGCTCCCTGCTCACCGAGATCGTGTTCAACTACCCCGGCCTCGGCAAGCTCATCCTGGACTCCCTGGACAGCCGCGACTTCTTCCTGCTCCAGGGTGTCTTCCTGTTCGTGATCGTCGGCGTGCTGATCGCCAACTTCATCATCGACATCGTCTACGTGCTGATCGACCCGCGCACCCGGGTCCAGATGACGGGAGGCTCCTCATGACGAACGTCGCCGGAGCTCCGGGAACCGCCGAGAAGGCGGCCGCCCCCGAACCGGCCGAGCGCAAGGGCTCCGAGGCCCTCTACTACGCCCGGCGCAACCCCAAGCTGCTCATCGGCTCGGGCATCGTCCTGGCCTTCCTGCTGCTCGGGATCATCGGCCCCTTCTTCGTCAGCGACAGCCCCAACGAGTACGTCGGCCCGCAGATGCAGCCGCCCAACGGCGAGTACTGGCTGGGCACCACCACGTTCGGCCAGGACATCTGGGCCCAGTTCGTGCACGGCGTACGCGCCACGTTCATCATCGGCCTGTTCGGCGGCGGCGTCGCCTTCGTCATCGGCACGGCGGTCGGCTTCGTCGCCGGGTACAAGGGCGGGATCGTCGACGAGATCCTCAACATGATCACGAACGTGGTCCTGGTATTGCCCGCGATGGTCGTGCTCATCGTCGCGATCGCCTACCTCGACGCGCGCGGCCTGTTCGTACAGGGCCTGTTCATCGGCCTGACCGCCTGGCCGTGGGCGGCCCGCGCGGTCCGTTCGCAGGCGCTGTCCCTGGCCACCCGCGACTACGTGGACCTGGCCCGGCTGAGCGGTCGGCGCACGTGGAAGATCATCACCACCGAGATCGCGCCCAACATGAGCTCGTACCTGGTGATGTCCTTCATCCTGCTCTTCGGCGGCGCGGTCCTCACCGCGGCCGGCCTGGACTTCATCGGCCTCGGCCCCTCCAACGGCGTGTCCCTCGGCCTGATGCTGGAGAGCGCCGTCTCCTGGAGCGCGCTCACCCTCGGCATGTGGTGGTGGTTCATCCCGCCGGGCTTCGGCATCACGGTGATCGTGGGTTCGCTGTACATCCTCAACGTCGGGTTGGACGAGGTCTTCAACCCCAAGCTGCGGGAGCTGTGATGACCCTGCGCGTCAAGGACCTGAAGGTCTACTACCAGACCCTGCGCGGGGACGTCCACGCCCTCGACGGCGTCACGTTCGACCTCGCCGACGGGGAGATCATGGGCCTGGCCGGGGAGTCCGGCTGCGGCAAGACCACCCTGGGCAAGAGCCTGATCCGCCTGGACTCGCGGATGCGCCACGTCGGCGGCACGATCGAGCTGGACGGCAAGGACGTGCCCATCGCCGACGACCACGCGATGGTACCCCTGCGGTACCACGAGATCTCGCTCATCCCGCAGTACGCGATGAGCGCGCTCAACCCGACCCGCAAGATCGGGAAGATGATCAACGAGCTGCTGCGCGCCCGCGGCGTGCGGCCCGCCGACATCACCGAGGAGCTCCACCGCCGCCTGGAACTGGTCGGCCTGGACACCGACGTGCTCGACCGGTTCCCGATCGAGCTGTCCGGCGGCATGAAGCAGCGCGTCGTCATGGTCATCTCGACCCTGCTCAACCCGTCGCTGCTGATCGCCGACGAGGTCACCTCGGCCCTGGACGTGTCCACCCAGCGCTCCGTCGCGGAGTCGATGGTGGAGTTCCGCGACCGGGGCTACATCAAGAGCATGGTCTTCGTGACCCACGACATCTCGCTCGTGTACCAGATGGCGGACACGATCATGGTGATGTACGCGGGCCACATCGTGGAGAAGGCGCCCGCGGGCACCATCATCAACGAGCCCAAGCACCCCTACACCCAGATGCTCATCGGGGCGCTGCCCGAGGTCGGCTCCACCTCCACCGTGCAGGGGGGCCGCCTGGAGGGCATCCCCGGCACCCCGCCGGGGCTGCTCAACCCGCCCACCGGCTGCCGGTTCAAGGACCGCTGCCCGATGGCGTTCTCCAAGTGCTCCGAACAGCCGCCGCTGGTGGAGATCGAACCCGGCCACTGGGCCGCCTGCTGGAAGACGGGGTGAGGTAGACCGTGCTGGAACTCAGCCACGTACACAAGGTGTACAAGGTGGGCGCGTTCGGCGGTGGCCGCCTGCGCGCCGTCCGCGACGTGAGCCTCACGGTGGGTGCGGGCGAGGTCGTCTCGCTGATCGGTGAGAGCGGCAGCGGCAAGAGCACCCTCGGCAAGATGGTGCTGGGCCTGTCGAGTCCGACCTCGGGGAGCATCACCTTCGAGGGCACCGACATCACCACCATCAAGGGCCACACCGCGCGCAAGGAGTACTACCGCCGCGTGCAGGGGGTCTTCCAGGACCCGTTCAGCTGCTTCAACCCCATCTTCAAGGCCGACCGCGTCTTCGAGATGATCCGCACCTCCTACTTCCCGCAGACCCCGGAGACGGAGTGGCGGGACAAGGTGCTGGACGCGATCGCCACGGTGCGCCTGGACCCGGGCAACGTCCTCAACAAGTACCCGCACCAGCTCAGCGGCGGCCAGTTGCAGCGCCTGCTGATCGCGCGGGCGCTGCTGCTGGACATCAAGCTGCTGGTCGCCGACGAGATCATCAGCATGCTCGACGCCTCCACGCGCATCGACGTGCTCAACCTGCTCGCCGACCTCAAGGAGCGCGGCCTGGGCATCCTGTTCGTCACCCACGACCTGTCGCTGGGCAACTACGTCAGCGACAAGTCGGTGATCCTGCGCAAGGGCGCGATCGCCGAGATGGGGCCGACGGCCAGGGTCTTCGACAACCCGCTGCACCCCTACAGCCGTCACCTGCTGTCCTGCGTGCCGCAGCTGCACCGCACCTGGGCCGAGGTCGACGCCGAACTGGCGGCCAACCCCCCCGAGGACGTCGTCCTGCCGACGGCGCCCGACGAGGACTCGGCACCGCTGCTCGAGGCCGAGGAGGGCCACTTCGTGGGGATCGACCAGGGCTGAGCCCCCCGCTTCCCCTCATCCCGGCGCCCGTCCACCCCCCGCGGGCGCCTCGGTCTTTTCCGGACCTCCCCGCGCTTCGCCGGGGGAGGCGCCCCGGGCCCGGGGCGGCCACGAGCGCACCCGCCCTGAGGTGCGTCGACGACATGCCGGCGACGTCCGTCTGAACGGGAGGGGACATCCCGGTGTGCGGTCACACGCGGCACACGGGTACCCTGGAAGGTCCATCGGTATTCCCCGGCGGGCCGTGCGGGTTGCCACACCGGAATCCTCTGCCAGCTGGCCCGTCTGTGGTAGGTTCGAAGTGATTGTTAGTCGTTGAATTTCGCAGTTGGTGTCTTGCCCGCGGAGTTTGTGACCGGCGGGCGGTTTCCAAGGGAGTCCGGCTCGCGGCAATTCGCGGACGTGAGGTTGCGTCCGTGTACACCGAGCTGAAGGAGAGAACATGGCTCAGGGAACTGTGAAGTGGTTCAACGGCGAGAAGGGCTTCGGCTTCATCTCCCCCGACGGCGGCGGCCCCGACGCCTTCGTTCACTACAGCGCCATCCAGGGTTCGGGCTTCCGTAACCTGGAGGAGAACCAGCGCGTGGAGTTCGAGATCGTTGAGGGCACCCGTGGCCCGCAGGCCGAGAACGTCGTCGCGCTCTAGCACGCGATAACTTCGCGCAACGCCCCGGAAGGCACCGCCTTCCGGGGCGTTCGCGTGTCCGGCACCCGGAGGGGCCGGGAGCTCACTCCTCCAACAGGGCCTCGGTGCGCTGACGCACCTCGGGGGTGTCCAGTCCCCGCACGGTCACCGTGGTGCGGCGGCGCAGCGCGTCGTCCGCGGTCACCGCCCACTCGCGGTCGCGGGCGAAGACCACCTGCGCCCAGATGTCGGGGCCGTCGGGGTGGATGCGCTCGCCCAGCCGCGGCTCCTCGCGCACCATCGCCGCGATGTCCATGGCCAGGCTCCCGTAGTGCGACGCCAGGTGGCGGGCCACCAGCGGGTCCAGCGGGGCGCCGGGCGCGCGGTCGGTGATGAGCCGCTGGGCCACCGCGTCCGGGCTGGCCAGCCCAGGCAGCGGCACCGTGCGCAGCGGGTCGGCCATGTCCTCGGACAGCGGCACGGCGCTGACCTTGCGCAGCTCCTTCAGGACGGCGCGGCCGATGTGGCGGTAGGTCGTCCACTTGCCGCCCGCGACCGAGAGCATCCCGCCCCGGCCCTGGCTGACCACGGTCTCGCGCTTGGCCGCGCTGGTGCCGCCGGGCCCGCCGGGCAGCACCCGCAGCCCCGCGAAGGAGTAGTCGACGTGGGAGGCGTCCAGGTAGGGCGCGTCGATGCCCAGCGCCGCCTCGCCCAGGATCTGCTCCACGTCGGCGGGCACGACCGACACGTCGGCCGGGTCCCCGGTGTACTCCTCGTCGGTGGTGCCCAGCAGCAGCCTGCCCTCCCACGGGATCGCGAACGACACCCGGTACTTGTCCACGGGGATGGTCAGCGCGGCGCGCCAGGGCTCGGGGGTCCGCAGCACCAGGTGCGCGCCCTTGGACAGGCGGACGCTGGGCGACGCGGAGGGGTCCTCCATGCTCCGCAGCCGGTCCACCCACGGGCCGGTCGCGTTGAGGACCAGCCGCGCGTCGATGCCGAACTCCCCGCCGTCGACGCGGTCGCGCAGGTCGGCGCCGGTGACCCGGCCCCGGGTGGTGCGCAGCCCCACGACCTCGGCGTGGTTGAGCACCACCGCTCCCGCGTCCACGGCGGCGCGCACGCTCATGACGGCCATGCGGCTGTCGTTCATCTGGTGGTCGCTGTAGGCGGCCACCGACCGCAGGCCGTCGGTGCGCAGGCCCGGGGCGAGCCGCCGCGCCTGGGCGGGGGAGAGCAGGCGGCCCATGCCGTCGCCGAAGGCCGACAGGGCCGAGTACAGGAACACCCCGGCGCCCATCTTCGCGGCTCCGTGCGGGCCGCCGGAGTAGATCGGGACCAGGAACGGCATGTGGTTGACCAGGTGCGGTGCCACGTCGGAGGCCAGGGAACGGCGCTCGCGGTGGTTCTCGGCGACCAGGCGCACCTGGCCGCTCTGGAGGTAGCGCAGTCCGCCGTGCACCAGTTTGGAGGAGGCGCTGGAGGTGGCCCCGGCGAAGTCCCCCGAATCGACCATGGCCACGCGCAGACCCGCCTGGGTGGCGGTCCAGGCGACGGAGGTCCCGAGGATCCCGCCGCCGACGACCAGGAGGTCGAAGGTCCCCCGGGTGAGTTCGTCGCGTGTGCGCGAGCGCGACGAGGCGATGCGGTTCTGGCTGGCGCTGACGGTCATGGCTGTGCTCCTCGGAGGGATGGAGGGGGCCTCGCGTGCACCTGAACAGTCTCCACGTTTCAGGCGATGTATCACCTTCATAATACGACAATGCCGAACGCTGGTGAAGGAGAGGGGGTAGTCCAGCCGGGAAAACAGGCCCAGGGGCACCCCAGGGCGAAGGGAAGCTTGCCGAAAGTCGCGCAGGGGAACCGGGTGAGCACACGGGGCTCGGTAGATGCGGCATTGTCGAACTTCGGTGGCCGCACGCACGGCCGACCCGCGTGGAGGGCGCGCACGGCAAAGCCCCGG
>NZ_CBDRFA010000059.1:0-54764 GCF_965343085.1 Nocardiopsis synnemataformans
CCCCCCCCCCCCCCCCCCCCCCCCCCCCCCCCCCCCCCCCCGCCCCCGCTTCGCGCCTACAGCGCCTTGGCGTACTGCTGGCTGGTCTCCACCCAGCGCTCCAGCGCGCGCTCGGCGGCGCCGCTGTCCACCGCCGCCGCGGCCCGCTCGTAGCCGGTGCGCACCGCCTCCAGCAGGGAATCCCCGACTCCGTCCACGGCGGCCAGTGCGGCGCCCGCGTTGAGCAGCACGGCGTCGCGCACCGGGCCGGTGTGGCCCGCCAGCAGGTCGCGCACGGCCTGGGCGTTGAACCCGACGTCGCCGCCGCGCAGGTCCTCGGGCCGGGAGCGGGCGATGCCCAGGTCGGCCGGGTCGAGCGTCTCGCGCCGGGCCCCGCCGTCGCGCACCACCCACACCGTGGAGGTGGTCGTGGTGGTCAGCTCGTCCAGTCCGTCGTCGCCCCGGAACACCAGCGCCGAGGATCCGCGGCGGGCGAACACCCCGGCGATCACCTCGCACATGCGCTCGTCGAACACCCCGATGGCCGAGGTGGTGGGCTGGGCCGGGTTGGTCAGCGGGCCCAGGAAGTTGAACACCGTGGGCACCGCCAGCTCGCGGCGGGGCTTGGCGGTGAAGCGGAACGAGGGGTGGAAGACCGGGGCGAAGCAGAAGGCGATGCCCGCCTCCTCGGCCACCCGCACGGTCAGCTCCGGCGGCAGGTCCAGGACCACGCCCAGGCGCTCCAGCACGTCGGCGGTGCCGCAGGAGGAGGACGCCGCCCGGTTGCCGTGCTTGACCACGCGGGCGCCCGCGGCCGAGGCCACGATCGCCGCCATCGTCGACACGTTCACGGTGTGCGCGCGGTCGCCGCCGGTGCCGACGATGTCCAGGGTCGGGCCGGGGACGTGGATGCGCACGGCGTTGTCGAGCATGCCCCGGGCCAGCCCGGTCACCTCCGACACGCTCTCGCCCTTGGCGCGCAGCGCGATGGCGAACCCGGCGATCTGGGCGTCGGTCGCGGCCTCGGACATGATCTCGTTCATCGCCCACGCGGTGTCGTCGGCGCTCAGGGTCCGTCCGCCCAGCAGGGCGGTGATGAGGCTGGACCAGGTCCGCTCGGTGACGGCGGACCGCTCGTCGGAGCCCGCGGCTCCGGAGTCGGCGGGGGAGTTCGCGGCGGGGACGTTCATCTCGGTTGCTCCACGGTGAAGGAACGGGCACGGAGGGGCCTGGGCGCGGCGCGCGGGCGGACCGCCCTCAGGCGCTGGGAGGGAGGGGCGTGGCGTGCGTGCGCCATCGCCCGATGTCGGCGCCGTGGTGCAGGGCCGCGCCCACCGCGCGGCGGCGGCGCGGCTCCACGTCGCCGTGGTGCCCCGTTCCGAGACCGTGTCGCACCCGTGTCACCCGCTCAGGGCCGCGACCCGCTGGCGCATGAGCTCGGCCAGGGCCTCGGCGAGCGCGACGGGGTCGATCGGGTGGCTGACGACCTGCTCGGCCTGGGACCAGGTGGCCAGCCAGCCGTCGTCGCGCCGTCCCACCAGCAGCAGGACCGGCGGGCAGCGGTAGATCTCGTCCTTGACCTGGCGGCACAGGCCCATCCCGCCGACGGGGGAGGTCTCGCCGTCGAAGATGGCCACGTCCACGCGCGCGGCGGGGTCGGTGTCCTCCAGCCTGCGCAGGACCATGGGCGCGGTCGCGCACTCGACGAACTCCACGCGGGGGACGTCGAGGGCCGGGCGGCGGCCGACCGCCAGTCGCACCTGCTCGCGGGTGTCGGCGTTGTCGCTGTAGACCAGCACGCGCATCCTGGCACCCGTGTCCGTACCGCTGACCACCATCGCGCAACCGTCCCATCGCGTCTGTCCGCGGCCGCCGCCGTGGGGGTGCGGCCGAGGCGTTCGTTGGCTGTATGCCCTCTGACTGTATTGCCTCGCGGCCCCGCTGCACAGAAGCGGCCCGGAGACCGTGCCCTGCACTGAGACCTTCGACACCAAGGATGCCAGCACCCCGGGGCCGCTCGTTCACCCGCCCCCGGTCCGGCGTTATGCAACGGTGATGCTTTCGATGCCTGGGCGTTGACCGACGGAGGTTGAGGCGTCATCCGCGGGGGTACAGAAGGCCTCAGCCGCCCCGGATCGCGATTTTCGGTCCTCCCCGGTGCGCCACGGGGCCCGGCGGGGCCGCCAGGCCGCTACAGTAACGTCCCAGTCACGGCGAACAGGACGTCAGCGGCGTCGGGAGCACCTCGAGACGGTGCCGATCCGCCGCGTTACGGGGGGTCGGGTACGGCCCTCCGCGAGATGCCGTAATAATGCTCCCGTGGCGACAGCAACCGCGAACCCAAAATCAGCACCGACACCAGCACATGGTGCGGCAAAGCGTCCTGACCTGGTGAGCGTTGGCACCATCGTTTGGTTGGCCAACGAGCTCATGTTCTTCGCTGCGCTGTTCGCGATGTACTTCACCATCCGATCGGTGACCAACGGAAACCCCGACCTGGGGCAGTGGCCCGACACCCACCTGAACGTGCCGTGGGCGTCGGCCATCACCGTGGTCCTGGTGGCTTCCAGCTTCACCGCGCAGGCAGGCGTCTGGGCCGCCGAGCGCGGCGACGTCAAGAAGCTGCGCATGTGGTTCTTCATCACGTTCTTCATGGGCCTGTTCTTCGTCCTTGGACAGGCCTACGAGTACTACGAGCTCATCTTCCACGGGGGCCTGACTCTCCAGTCGAGCGCCTACGGGTCGATGTTCTACCTGACCACGGGCTTCCACGGACTCCACGTCATCGGTGGGCTGATCGCGTTCCTCATCATGCTGGGACGCACGTACGCCGCGAAGCGCTTCACCCACCAGCAGGCGACCAGCGCGATCGTCGTGTCCTACTACTGGCACTTCGTCGACGTGGTCTGGATCGCTTTGTTCTTCACCATCTACTTCATCCAGTAACCCGAAACGGGGAAACCGTGAAATGGATTACCGCGCGGCGGCGGCATCCCCTTGCGGGGTATGTCGTCGTCATCCTCGCGCTAGCCCTGTTCGGGGTGGGGTACGCCGCCCTGGCGCCCACCGCCGACCAGGCCCAGGCGCAGACCCTCGCCGCTGACACTCCTCCGTCGCCGGACGACGTCGACGTGGCCAACGGCGAGGACATCTTCAACCAGACGTGCGCGACCTGCCACAACTACGACGGCAGCGGCACGTACGGCGAGGACGGGGAGTACACCCGGGGTCCGGACCTTCGTGACTCCGGCGCCGCGGCCATCGACTTCCAGGTCAGCACCGGACGCATGCCGTCCATGAACCCCGACGCGCAGATGCCGCGCAAGCCGATGGCGATGTCGGAGGAGGACCTCCAGGACCTGATCGCGTACTACAACGCGGAGATCAGGACCGGCGGGCCCGACGTTCCCTACGACGTCCCCGACGAGGCGCCCGAGCGCGACCAGTTCGAGGACGAGGCCGCCTACGAGGCCGCGCTCGAGGAGTACGAGACCGAGTACGACGCCTACATCGAGGGCGCCGACGACACCGACATGGGCATGCGCCTCTACCTGACCAACTGTGCGCACTGCCACGGTTGGTCCGGCGGCGGCGGCGCGCTCACCGACGGCCGCTGGGCCCCCGAGATCCACGACGCGTCCCCGCGCCAGATCTACGAGGCCATGGTCAGCGGCCCCGGCGCCATGCCGATGTTCAGCGACACCGTCATCGAGCCGGAGGAGAAGCAGGAGCTCATCTCCTACATCAAGACCCTCCAGGCGGAACCCAACGCCGGAGGCATCTTCGACCTCGACCGTGTCGGCCAGGTCGCTGAGGGCTTCATCGGCTGGGTCGTCGGCCTTGCCCTGATCATTGCCTGCGCGATCTGGATCACCGCGAAGCAGCGAGCCCATGACTGAGAACAACACCAACGACAACAACGGGGGGGACCCCACGCCCGAGCGCGTGGTTGGAACCCCCAAGGCCGGGGACCCCGTGGTCTCCGGCGCCTCCACGACTTCGGAGGGGGGCCACGAGGGCCCGTACAAGGCCTCCGAGACGCACGCGCGGCCGGAGGAGATGCAGCGCCGGGGTGAGAAGGTCGCCTCGGTGTGGTTCGTGATCGCCTTCCTGGCCGGGGTCGGCTTCCTGGTCTCCTACTTCCTGTTCGGCCCCAGCGAGATCGCCGACCCGCAGATCGGCCAGTACTCGAACATGCTGCTGGGCGGCACGCTGACGCTGGCGATGTTCGGCATCGGCGCGGGCATGACGGTCTGGGCCCGTCAGGTGATGCCGCACTACGAGGTGGCCTCGCCCTACGACGAGCTGCCCTCGGACGAGAAGGAGAAGGGCTCCTTCAGCGCCTTCTTCATGCAGGGCGCCGACGAGAGCGGCTTCACCAAGCGTCCGCTGATGCGCCGCACGCTCATCCTGGCGATGCTGCCGCTGGGCCTGGCCCCGATCGTGCTGCTGCGCGACACCGGCCCGCTGCCCGGCGACAAGCTCAAGACGACGCCGTGGCAGAACGGCCGCCGGATGTACGTCGAGGGCACCCACCGCGCCATTCGCGCGGAGGACTTCGAGAACGACCCCAACGGGATGGTCTCGGCGCTGCCAGCGGTCGACGACGAGCACCACCCGCACGGGATCAGCCTCAACGACCAGGCCAAGTCCGTCATCCTCCTGATCAAGATCCCGGAGGAGGACTGGCAGGAGCGGATGACCGAGGAGGTCGAGGGCACCGACGGCCAGACGCGTCTGAACTGGACGCACAACGGCGTCGTCGCCTACTCCAAGATCTGCACCCACGTGGGCTGCCCGGCGGCCCTGTACGAGCGCACGACGCACCGCATCCTGTGCCCGTGCCACCAGTCGACCTTCGACGCGGCCAACGCCGCCGAGGTCGTGTTCGGTCCGGCGCACCGGCCGCTGCCGCAGCTGCCGATCGGTGTCGACGACGAGGGTTACCTCATCGCGACCGGCGACTTCGTCGCGCCTCCCGGTCCGACGTTCTGGGACTACGCGAAGGACTAGTCGATGAGTAAGACCACGCAAGCACCCAAGGCGCTTCGCGGCGTCGGCAACTTCATCGACGACCGCTTCCACCTGGCCAAGACCGGTGAGAAGAACCTGCGCAAGGTCTTCCCGAACCACTGGTCGTTCATGCTGGGCGAGATCGCGCTGTACTCGTTCATCATCCTGCTGCTCACGGGTGTCTTCCTCACGCTCTGGTTCAAGCCGAGCATGGTGGAGGTCATCTACGACGGCTCCTACGAGCGCCTCCAAGGTGTTCCCATGTCGGAGGCCTACGCCTCCACGCTGTACATCGACTTCGAGGTGCGCGGCGGGTTCCTGGTCCGCCAGATCCACCACTGGGCCGCGCTGATCTTCGTGGCCTCGCTGGTCGTGCACATGCTCCGGGTGTTCTTCACCGGTGCGTTCCGCAAGCCGCGCGAGATCAACTGGCTGATCGGCGTCGCGATCTTCACCCTGGCGATGCTCGAGGGCCTCTTCGGTTACTCGCTGCCCGACGACCTGCCTTCGGGCATGGGCGTGCGCATCCTCCAGGGCGTGATGATGGCGCTGCCGCTCATCGGCCCGTACGTGTCGATGTTCCTCTTCGGCGGGGAGTTCCCCGGCGAGGACATCATCACGCGGCTGTACATGCTGCACGTGCTGGCGATCCCGGCCCTGCTGCTGGGCCTGATCGTGGCGCACTTCATGATCCTGTGGCACCAGAAGCACACCCAGTACCCAGGTACCGGGCGCACGGACAAGACCGTGGTCGGAACGCCCATGTTCCCGGCCTTCGCGGTCAAGGCCGGCGGGTTCTTCTTCTTCACGTTCGCCGTGATCGCGGGTCTGAGCGCGTTCGTCCAGGTCAACCCGATCCACCTGTTCGGGCCCTTCACCCCGACGTCCATCACCTCCGGGCTCCAGCCCGACTGGTACATGGGCTTCATGGAGGGGTCGCTGCGCATCTTCCCGAACTGGTTCGACATCGCGCCCTTCGGTTACGCGATCCCGACCGGTGTGCTGGTGCCGGGCCTGATCATCCCGGGTCTGGTCTTCGGCGGCCTGGCGGCCTGGCCGTTCATCGAGCAGTGGATCACCGGTGACAAGCGCGCGCGCAACGTCGCCGACCGTCCGCGCAACGCGCCGGTGCGCACCGGCGTGGGCGCCATGGGCATCACCTTCTACGGTCTGCTCTGGCTGGCCGGGTCCAACGACATCCTGTCGGAGACCTTCTCGATCAACCTGTACCTGACCACGTACATCTTCCGTGTGCTGGTCATCGTCGGTCCGATCGCGGCCTTCTTCATCGCCAAGCGGATCTGCCTGGGGCTCCAGCGCCGTGACCGGGAGACCCTGGAGCACGGTTACGAGAGCGGCACGATCCAGCAGCTGCCCAGCGGTGAGTTCGTGGAGGTGCACAAGCACAGCTCCCCGGAGACGGTCCACGTCCTGGAGAGCAAGCCGGTCATCACCTCGACGGCGCTGGCCGACGACGCCGACGTCGACGACAAGGGTGTGGAGAACCCCGGGGCCCGCAAGGGCAGCGGCAGGTTCCGCAAGGCCCTGGCGCGTTGGTACACCAAGGACGACGTGTCCCTGGAAGGGGTGGAGGCGCACAACGGCCACCACCTGCACCACTCCGCTTCCTCCTCGGAGTCGGAGGTTGAGAAGGAGGCGGCCCACTAGGGCTTTTTTCTAGGGTTTTCGCCTAGGGCTTCCTCCCTCTTGTCGACGGACCCGGTCGCGGTGCGGCCGGGTCCGTCGTGTTGCGGCGGGGTTTGCTGGAGGTTCTACGCCAACCCCCGAGGCCTTCCCGCCAGCCCGGGCCCTACGGGTGCGTGGTTGCTGACGCAGGGATGCTCTACAACGTGCGGATCCCCTACGGTGTGCGGTCACGTGCGGGGCTTGGTGGCTGATGTTGGTCTGGACCGTGTTGACCTCCCTTTCCGGGTGGCTGAGGGGTCACTCCCGGTGGGCGCTCCACCCGGCACTCTTCCGAACCCCTGAGTGGCGCCCACCAGACCCCTGGAGTGACCGGAGTGAAGGGATCTCCTTCGCCAAGTTCGCTAGGCGAACTTGCCCTCAGTCGGTCCCCGCCCCCAGCGCTGAACCTTGAAGCCAGAACCCACCACGGCCGCTCACCCCCCAGGGGCGGATGGGGAACCCGCACGCTCTACGGGTGCCTGGCTGAGGCCGCTTGTAAAGGGTCACCCTCTGGGGCGGAGCGCCGCTGGGGGCTCTACGCCAACCCCCCGGGGGTTCAACCCCACGGGCGTGTGGGTTCTGCAAACGGCGGGAGCCGGTCACCCCGAGGGGGACCGGCTCCTGTGGGCTCGGTGATCAGCCGGCGTAGATGTCGTCGATCTCCCTGCTCCACTGCTTGCTCACCACGTGGCGCTTGACCTTCAGGGAGGCGGTCATCTGACCGCTCTCCTCGGTGAAGTCGCTGGGCAGGATCTTGAACTTCTTGATCCCCTCGGCCTTGGACACCGCGTTGTTGGCGTTGTCCACGGCCTCCTGGATGGCGGCGTTCAGGTCGGCGTCCCCGGTCAGGTCGGCGATCTCGCCGCTCTTGCCGTTGGCCTCGCGCCACTGGACGAAGGACTCGGGGTCGATCGTGATCAGCGCGGCGATGAACTTGCGGTTGTCGCCGACCACCATGCACTGGCTGACCAGGGCGTGGGCGCGGATGCGGTCCTCCAGGACGGCCGGGGCGACGTTCTTGCCGCCCGCGGTCACGATGATCTCCTTCTTGCGGCCGGTGACGCTCAGGAAGCCGTCGTCGTCCAGCGCGCCGAGGTCGCCGGTGCGGTAGAAGCCGTCCTCGGTGAAGGCCTCCTTGGTGGCCTTCTCGTTCTTCCAGTAGCCGACCATGATGTGGTCGCCCTTGAGCAGGATCTCGCCGTCCTCGGCGATCTTGATGGTGGTGCCGGGCAGCGGCTGGCCCACGGTGCCGATCTTGTTGAACTCGGGGCTGTTCACCGACGTGGGAGCGGTGGTCTCGGTGAGGCCGTAGCCCTCGATGATGGTGAAGCCGATGCCGCGGAAGAAGTGGCCCAGGCGCGCGCCCAGCGCGGAGCCGCCGGAGACGGCGTACTCGGCGTTGCCGCCCAGGGCGGCCAGGAGCTTGCCGTAGACCAGCTTGCTGAACAGCGCGTGTTTGAGCTTGAGGCCCAGGGGGATCCGGCCGGTGGCCAGGGCCTTGCTGTAGGCGACGGCGGTCTCGGCGGCGGCGTTGAAGATCTTGCCCTTGCCCTCGGCCGTGGCCTTCTGTTCGGCCTTGGTGTAGACCTTCTCGAACACGCGGGGGACCGCGAGCAGGAAGGTGGGCCGGAACGCCGAGAACTGCTCGATCAGCTCGGGGCCGGTGGAGGGGAAGTGGCCGAGGGTGGCCTTGGCCTCGATGACCATGACCTGGACGAAGCGGGCGAAGACGTGGGCCAGCGGCAGGAACAGCAGCGTGGAGGGGTTCTCCTTGCTGCGCAGGACCTGGCGGGCCGGGCCCTCCAGCGCGTTGCGGGAGATGAAGAGGAAGTTGCGGTGGGTGAGCTCGCAGCCCTTGGGCCGGCCGGTGGTGCCCGAGGTGTAGATGAGGGTGGCGATGTCGTCGGCCTTGACCGCGGTGCGGCGCTTCTCCAGCGCCTCGTCGTCCACCTCGGAGCCCGCGGAGCGCAGCGCGGCGTACTCGGGGTCGTCGAACCGCCAGACGGGGCCGAGGTCGGTGGTGCGGACCGACTCGACGCGCTCGGCGTGGGCGTCGTTCTCCACGAACGCGGCCTTGGCGCCGGAGTCGGCGAGGATCCACTCGATCTGCTCGGCGGAGGAGGTCTCGTAGATCGGGACGGTCACGCCGCCGACGGACCAGATGGCGTAGTCGACGACCGTCCACTCGTAACGGGTGCGCGACATCAGGGCGACGCGGTCGCCGTGCTCGATGCCCGCGTCGATCAGGGCCTTGGCGTACGCGGCGATGTCGGCGTGCAGCTCCGCCACGGTGACGTCGTGCCACTGGCCGGACTCCTGGCGACGGGCGGTGACGACGTTGGGCTCGCTGGCCGCGCGCGCGTAGGGCGTGTCGGTCAGTCGCGCGTCGTCGGAGATCTCAGCCTTCGCGGGAGAGCTGTATTCGCGCACGTGGTGCTCCTGGACGTGTACGGGTTCGGGTAGTACGGGACGTGATGACCGTAACAACACCACCCTACTCATGAGTAGAACACGTTGTCGTTCGGTATCCAACGGTGACCCTGGGTCGTGGAGGCGAGAATTCGGGTCACTCCCCGTACGCACGCGAGACTATACGCCCGACGTAGTGTTTGCGCACGTCGTGAGGGCTATGTGCTGTATGTGCGCTTTAAGGGTTGTTGCGGCCGCATCCCTGGTTCGCCCCTGAACCTGCCCTGAGAAACCTCCCCGGCGCCTGGGCGGCCGGTTACCGTGAAGCAGAACGCGGCGCGAAGGAGGAAGCTGACATGACGGAGAACACCGGTCGCAACGGCGGTCCGGGTGCGGGCAGGGGTGAGGACCCCGACCTCATCGACGACGCGCTGAAGCTGGTGACCACGCTTCAGCGCAGGCTGCTGACGGCCGGGGTCAAGCGCGGGGTGAGCGCGGTGACCTCGCCGCCCCCGAGCAAGGGCGACGTGTGGGAGGAGGCCATCCGCCTGGAGACGGGCGACCGGCGCCCCCCGCTGGAGGAGCTCCTCGACATCGTGCGCACGTCCGGCCCCGAGGTCGTCGGACACCTCGGCCGCGCCGGGCTGGCCGCGGTCGGCGCCCTGGGTCGCACCTGGGACGTGGTCGAGCGCTCCCTGGAGCAGACCCGCGCCGACGACGCCGCCGGGCGCCGTCCGCAGGGTGGCGAAGGCAATGCGGAAGGTGAGGAACGCCAGGTCACCGCAGGGTGAACGGGGGAGATCACGGTTCGACTCCGGGGGTGTCGGGGGTCGCCTCACGCCTGGTTTAATCAGATGGCATACATCATCTGAAAACACTTTGCCATGAACCTTGAGACTTATGTCAGAGTTCGGGCGTAAGTACGAAGGAGCTGCCCCCATGCTGACCATCGGCGTAGACATCGGCGGGACCAAGGTCGCCGCCGGGGTCGTCGACCCCGAAGGGCAGATCCTCGACAAGGTCAAGTACCCCACCCCCTCCAACGACCCGCAGGCCCTGGCCGACGTCGTGGCCAAGGCCTGCGCGGAACTGCGCGGCCGACGGGACGCCGACGCCGTCCAGGCCGTCGGGGTGGGTGTGGCGGGGTTCGTGGACGAGGACCGCGCCACCGTCCAGGTCGCCGTCAACCTCGGCCTGCGCGACGAGCCCCTCCGGGACCACGTCCAAGAGCGCGTCGGGCTGCCCGTGGTCATCGAGAACGACGCCAACGCCGCCGCCTGGGCCGAGGCCAGGTTCGGCGCCGGGCGCGGCAGCGACCACATCGTGTGCATCACCCTGGGCACCGGTATCGGCGGCGGCCTGGTCATCGGCGGCGCCCTGCACCGCGGCCGCTACGGCGTGGCCGCGGAGGTCGGGCACTACCGGATGGTCCCGCACGGGCGCCGCTGCGCCTGCGGCAACCACGGCTGCTGGGAGCAGTACGCCAGCGGCCGCGCCCTGGTCGCCGAGGCCCAGGACCTGGCGCTGACCGACCCCGTGGCCGCCGAGCGCATGCTCAAGCTCGCCGACGGCGTCATCGACCAGGTCGAGGGCCACGTCATCACCCAGGCGGCGCTGGAGGGGGACAGGGCCGCCCTGGAGTGCTTCGCCAAGGTCGGGGAGTGGGCCGGACACGGCCTGGCCGACCTCGCCGCCATCCTCGACCCCGAGTGCTTCGTCCTGGGCGGCGGCGTCTCCGACGCCGGGTCCATCCTGCTGGACCCGGTCCGCGCCTCCTTCGCGCGCAACGTCCCGGGCCGCCCAGGGCGCCGCATGGCCGAGGTGCGCCTGGCCGAGCTCGGCGGCGAGGCGGGCATCGTCGGCGCGGGAGACCTCGCCCGGCACTGACCCGGCCACCGGAGAACGGACGGCCCCCGCGACCTCCACAGGGAGGACGCGGGGGCCGTCCGGTGCGTCGGGCTACTCCTGGGCGGTGTCCGCGTCCTTGTCCTTGCGCGCGGCCCGCTTCTCCTCGCGTCGGGTCCGGCGGTCCTCCTTGCGCCGCTCGCGCTCGCTCCGCCTGCGGTCCTTGTCGCTGGCGTGCTGCTCGCGCCTGGCCTCCTTGGCCTCCGCCTCCAGCTCGGCCTTGACCGACTGCGCGTAGCGGTCCACGTACTCCTGGCCGGACAGCTCCATCAGCGCGTACATGATCTCGTCGGTGACGGCCCGCAGCACGCGCGGGTCCTTCTCCATGCCGTGGTAGCGGGAGAAGTCCAGCGGCTTGCCGAACTTGACCTTGGGGCGCACGCCCAGCTTGGGCACGGTGCGGCCGGGGGGCATGATCTTCTCCAGGTTGATCATCGCCATCGGCACCACCGGGGCCTTGGCCTCCAGGGCCAGCCGCGCCACACCCGTCCGGCCGCGGTAGAGCTTGCCGTCGGGGGAGCGTGTGCCCTCGGGGTAGATGCCCAGGAGCTCACCGCGCTTGAGCACCCTCAGGCCCGTGCGCAGCGCCGCCTCGCTGGCCTTGCCGCCCGAGCGGTCGATGGGGATCTGCCCCACACCGGTGAAGAACGCCCGGCTCAGCAGGCCCTTGACGCCCGTGCCGGTGAAGTACTCGGACTTGGCCAGGAAGGTGATCCTGCGCGGCAGCGGCAGCGGACCGAAGAAGTGGTCGGAGAAGGACAGGTGGTTGCTCACCATGATCGCCGGGCCGCGGCGCGGCACGTTCTCCACACCCTCGGCCCGCGGTTGCCACAGCACGGCCAGAACCGGCCCCAGGATCGCCTTGACCACCCAGTAGAACATCGCTCAGATCACCCCTGCACACGCGGGGAGCACTGGGCAGGGTCTGCCACGATTCACCGTCCCGCTCTGCCGACATTGCCAGGAGGGCTCGCGCCCGGAGAGTGGGGGAGGAGTCGCCGCCTGACGTGCGCCATCCTCCCACCGTGCGAGCGCAAGTGCCAAAGCGCCCCCGGACGGGCCGTCGGCCCGACGCAGAAGAGGATACTCAGTCGGCCCGCGTGGCGGGTGCCTGCCTCCGGTCGCGGAGGACGGGGACGTTACTGTGCACTCATGGCGAACGGACCGCCGAACGGCTAGCCTCACGGCAGGAGCCAGGGTTTCCCGTGCCTCCGCTCCTGTCACCGCAACCCCCTTTCCCGCGCACCGCACGATTCCTGGAGCCGCTCCGTGAGACCGACCGACGCCCCGCCCCTGATCCCGGGCGCTGAGCCGTTCAGTCACCGCGGGTCGGGCACGGGCGTCCTGCTCTGCCACGGTTTCACCGGCTCCCCGTACTCGATGCGCCCCTGGGGCGAGCACCTGGCCGCCGCGGGGCTCAGCGTCGAGGCGCCCCTGCTGCCCGGCCACGGCACGGTCTGGCACGACATGAACCTCACCACCAGCGACGACTGGCTCGCCGAGGCCGAACGAACCCTGCTGGACCTGGCCTCGCGCTGCGAGGAGGTGTTCGTCATGGGACTGTCCATGGGCGGCGCCCTCAGTCTGCGCCTGGCCCAGAGGCACCCCGGCCTCGTGCGCGGGGCCGTACTCGTCAACCCCTCCCTGGCGGTGGAGGACCGGCGCCTGCCCGTCATCGCCCCGGTCCGCCGCCTGGTCTCCCGGGTCATGCCCTCCACGCCCGGTCTGGGCTGCGACGTCTCCAAGGACGACACCACCGAGGGCGGGTACGACCGCGTCCCCACCGCGGCCGCGGCGACACTCCCGAAGCTGTGGCGCGAGGTTCAGGAGGGCATGTCCGGTTTGCGAGCGCCGATCCTGGCCTACCGGAGCACCCAGGACCACGTTGTCGGACCGCGCAGTCTGCGTATCCTCGCTAGGAGAGCGGTCAACACCGGGCTGACGATCCACCTGCTCCACGCCAGCTACCACGTGGCGACCCTCGACCATGACGCCGCCGTCGTCTTCGACGGGAGCCTCGCCTTCGTGCGAGAGCACAGTAGAAGCGGGGAAGGAGCCGACCGATGACGCAACGTCGGGGAAACGGCCTGCTCGCCGACGCCTACGTTCCGCTGATCCTGCTCGCGCCCTCGCACGCCGACCTCATGCTGGAGGCGCTCCGGCGCAGCGGTATCGCCGCCTACGCCGTGCCGCTGGACGAGGACGTCCTGGAGCCCGCGGGCAGCCAGGCCGACGACCCGCCCACCGACCACCTGTACGTGGACGCGGAGGAGCGGACCGCCGCCGAGAGGGTCCTGGGCACCGAGTTGCCCGACCTGGACGGAGAGCCCGGGACGGCCCCCGACCTGCTGGCGTCGCGCGGCGAGCCCCGCTCCGACGCCGACGCCGAGGAGGGCGGGGAGGCCGCCGCCGCGCACGAGGCCTCCGACGCGCCGGTCGGCGGCGACCTGCTGGACGGCCCGCCCGCCAACGTCGACCCCGACGCCGCGCCCGCCCGGCCCGCGGACGAGGACGATGTCTGGAACGACCTGGTCGCCCGCTTCTACGACGACGCCGACACCCGGGGGCAGCGCCGCCGTGCCGCCTGGCCCGACGCCGAGAACCTCAGCGCCTCGGGAGGGGACGCCTCCTCCGGCGGCGACCTCCTGGCCGGAGGGGCCGTCGACGCCGGGGACGGGGAGGACCGCGACACGGAGGGGGAGGAGGCCCGCCGCCGGGCCGAGGCCGACCTGGAGGGCCACTACGAGCCGCCACCGCCGCCGCCCCTGCTCCAGGGCGACCGGGTGGGCATCGCCGCCTGGCTGTGCCTGCTGGGCGCGCCGGTGCTGGTGTTCGGGGCCGCCTTCGTCGGCGTCACCCTGCCCAACTGGCTGATGTTCGTCGCGGTGCTGGCCTTCCTGGTCAGCTTCGTCGTGCTCATCCTGCGCATGACCGACTCCCGTCCGCCTGGAGACGGCGGGCCCGACAACGGGGCGGTGGTCTGACCCCTGGGCTTCGACTTCCCCCTCTGGCGCGCCTTCGCCGTCTTCCGCGCAGCGTCCCTGGTCTACGCCCTGCTCCTCCTCGTCCAGCACCATGAGCACCTGACCCGGCCCTGGCTGGCCTGGACGGTTCTGGCGGTCATGGTCGTGTGGACGGTGTTCACCACCCGCGCCTACGCCCGTCCGCACCTGCGCGACTGGCGCCTGCTCACCGCCGACCTCGCGGTGGCCTTCGCGTGCCTGTTCGCCACCGCGCTGGCGGCCACGCCGTTCTACCTCACCCAGGCCCCGCCGCTGAGCGGCTACTGGTTCGCGGGCACCGCGCTGGCGGCCAGCGTCATCTGGGGCGGGCGCGCCGCCGCCGCCGTCGCCGTGCTCTACGGCGTCGCCGACCTCACCCTGCGCACGGTCATGGACGCCGCCGTCACCGCCGCGACCGCACGCGGGGTGGTCCTGCTGCTCCTGGCCGGACTGGCGGTCGGGTACATGTCCTGGATGTCGGAGCGGGCCGAACGGCGTTTCGCGCAGGCGGTCGCGCTGGAGGCGCGCACCCGCGAGCGCGAGCAGCTGGCCCGCTCGATCCACGACTCGGTGCTCCAGGTGCTGTCCCTGGTGAGCAGGCGCGGCGCCGAGGCCGGAGGAGAGGCCGCCGAACTGGGTCGGATGGCCGGTGAACAGGAGGCGCGTCTGCGCGCGCTGGTCGCGATCGGGCTGTCGGAGGGCGCCTCCGCCGGGGCGGACGGGACCAGCGGGACCGGTGGTGCGGCGCTGCCTCCTGCGGGGCGGGCTGTGGGGCGGGCCGCTTCGGGGCGCAGGGGCTCCGGACGCGCTGCCGCGGGGGCCGGGAGTTCCGGACGTGCGGCCGCGTCCGGGACCGAGGACGCGGTGGACCTGCGCGAACCGCTGCGCCGCGCCGAGTCGGTCCGCGTGTCGGTGTCCGCGCCCGCCACACCCGTCACCCTGCCCGCGCACACCGCCGACGAGCTGGCCGCCGCCGTCCTCGCCGCCCTGGACAACGTGGAGCGGCACTGCCCCGAGGGCACGCGCGCCTGGGTGCTGGTGGAGGACGAGGACGACGCGGTGACCGTGTCCGTGCGCGACGAGGGCCCCGGCATCGAGCCCGGCCGTCTGGAGCGGGCCCGCGCCGAGGGGCGCATCGGCGTGGCCCAGTCCGTGCTCGGCCGTGTGCGCGACCTGGGCGGCACCGTCGAGTACGTGTCGGTCCCCGGCCAGGGCACCGAGGTGGAGATGCGCGTTCCGCGCCGCTGAGGCCCCGCACGGTTCACCGCCGCGGGCTCCGGCCCGGCTCCTCCTCTTCCTCCTGGTAGGAGAACCGCTGCTCCCGCCAGGGGTCGCCCCGGTTGTGGTAGCCGCGCTCCTCCCAGAAACCGCGGCGGTCCGCGGCCATGTACTCCACCGCACGCAGCCACTTCACGCTCTTCCACCCGTACAGGTGCGGCACCACCAGGCGCACCGGCGCGCCGTGCTCGGGGGCGAGCGGCTCGCCGTCGCGGTGGGTCGCCAGCAGCACCCCCTCCGCCAGGAAGTCGTCCATGCGCAGATTCGCGCCGTAGCCGTACTCGCCCCAGGCCATCACGTGCGTGGCCTCCGGCGCGGGCGGGGCCGCGGCGACCAGGTCGACGGCGCGCACCCCGCGCCAGGGCACGTCCGGGGCGCTGAACCGCATCACGCAGTGGAAGTCGCTCACGGAGTCCGTGCGCGGCAGCCGCGCGAACTCCTCCCAGGTCCAGCGGTAGGCCCCCAGGTCCTCGGTCGCCCCCATGACCCGAAGGTCCCACCGCTGCGGGCGGAAGGCGGGCACCGGCCCGTAGTGCAGCGGCTTGTGCTCGTGGCGCACCGCCTGCCCGGGAGGTATCCGGGGCCGGGCCCCGCCCGTATCGTCCTCGTCCGTTCCCTCGGACACTTCCGTCCCCCTGCTCGTCTCTGGGCCCCCGCGGCGCGCCCGACCGGCCGGGCGGAGCGAACGCCCTCCCCGTGGGGAGAACGTGCGCCCGGACATCCTGTCAGGCGCCGACGAGAGGCAGGTCACTCACCCCGGATGTGCGGACACGCGGTGACCGTGCGCTATAGTTCCAGCCATGCAGCGGAACTTCTGGCGCTTTTATGGCTACCGGCCCGACACCCCGGTCGCCTGTAAAGCGCTGCGCTGACACAGACGACTTGAGCCCCGGGCCGGTAGAGCCCGGGGCTTTTCTCGTTCCGGGCGCCGGTCGGCTCGTTCACCCAACCGACAAGCAGCTAGGGACAACGCACATGGTCATCGTGATGGCGCCGGACGCCACCCCCGAGAACATCGACGATCTGGTCGAACTGGTCTCCTCCGTCGGAGGCGAGGCCTACGTGACGCGCGGCGTGAGCCGCACGATCATCGGCCTCGTCGGTGACGTCGAGCGGTTCCAGGACCTGGGTCTGGCCGCCAAACCGGGCGTCAGCGACGTCCTGCGCATCTCCGCCCCCTACAAGCTCGTCAGCCGCGAGAACCACGACAGCCGCACCGTCGTCAGCGTGCGCGGCGTGCCGATCGGCGGCGACAACGTCACCGTCATCGCCGGGCCGTGCGCCGTCGAGACCCCCGAGCAGACCCTGGCCGCGGCCGAGATGGCGCTGGCGGCGGGGGCGTCCCTGCTGCGCGGCGGCGCCTACAAGCCCCGCACCTCCCCCTACGCCTTCCAGGGCCTGGGCGAGGAGGGTCTGAGGATCCTCGCCGACGTGCGCGAGGAGACCGGCCTTCCCATCGTCACCGAGGTCGTGGACGCCGCCGACGTCGAGCTCGTCGCCTCCTACGCCGACATGCTCCAGATCGGCACCCGCAACATGCAGAACTTCGCCCTCCTCCAGGCCGCGGGCGACGCGGGCAAGCCGGTCCTGCTCAAGCGCGGCATGAGCGCCACCATCGAGGAGTGGTTGATGGCCGCCGAGTACATCGCCCAGCGCGGCAACCTCGACATCGTCCTGTGTGAGCGCGGCATCCGCACCTTCGAGAAGGCCACCCGCAACACCCTGGACATCAGCGCCGTCCCGGTCGCCCAGAACCTGTCCCACCTGCCGGTGATCGTCGACCCGTCCCACTCGGGCGGCAAGCGCGAGCTGGTGCTGCCGCTCTCACGCGCGGCCGTGGCGGTCGGCGCGGACGGCGTCATCGTCGACGTGCACCCCCACCCGGAGAACGCCCTGTGCGACGGCCCGCAGGCCCTCCTGGGCGAGGACCTGGCCGAGCTGCGGGACCTGGCGGGTACCCTGGCCGCCCTGACCGGCCGCACCCTCACCCCGGCACCCGGCCGCGAACTGGCCGGTCTGTGAGACCGGGGGGCTGAACACGACGGTGCCCCGGCCCCGCCCCGCGTGCGGGGAGTGGCCGGGGCACCGTCCTCGTGCCTCTAGGCGGTGGCGGCCACCGACGCGGACGCGGGCGCCACGCGCTTGGGCGCGGCGTCGCCCAGGAAGCTGGGCTTGTGCACCTGCGCGGTGGTGACCAGGTGCTCGGCCAGCTCCTCGGCGTCCAGGCGCTTCTCGATCTGGCGCAGGTCCGGGATCTTGGCCGCGGTCTCCACCTGGCGCGGGGTCAGCATGGTGCAGCAGTCCTCGTCGGGCAGCTCCGAGATGGCCAGGGTCCCGATCCGGCGGGCCTGGTCCATGATCTCGGTCTTGTCCATGCCGATGAGCGGACGCAGGATCGGCAGGTCCACCGCGTCGTCCAGGGCGGTCAGGTTGGTCATGGTCTGGCTGGACACCTGGCCCAGCGCGTCACCGGTGACCAGGCACTCCGAGCCCAGGTCGTCGGCCAGGGCCTCGGCGGTCTTGAGCATGAGGCGGCGCTGGGCGACGATCTGGAGTCGCTCGATCCCCGAGCTCTTCAGTTGCTGCTGGGCCTTGCCGAAGGGGATGACGAACAGCCGCGAGCCCACCTGGTAGCGGTCCAGCTGGCGGACGAGGCTGTAGGCCTTGTAGATCGACTCCGGGCCGGTGAACGGCATGCCGGAGAAGTGCAGGAAGTCGACCTTGAGCCCGCGCCGGATCATCCGGTGCGCGGCGACGGGGGAGTCGATCCCGCCCGACATCAGCACCAGGCCGCGGCCGCTCATCCCGGCGGGCAGGCCGCCCTGGCCGGGCACGCCGTCGGTGAACACGAACGCCTCGTCCTTGTCCACCTCGACGAACAGGGTGTTGTCGGGGCGCTTGAGGTTGACCTTGTAGCCGTGCGCCTCGATGATCTTCGAGCCCAGGTACCCGGCCAGCTCCGACGAGGTCATCTCGAAGCGCTTGTCGCGGCGCCGGGCGCGCACGGCGAAGGTGCCCTCGCGGCCCTCCATGACGCGCACGCCGATGTCGGTGACGGCGTCCAGGTCCTTGGGCACGCGGCGCACCAGGTGCACCCAGACCACGCCCATGACGTTGGCCATGCGGTCGGCGATCTCGGCGACCTCCAGGTCGGAGGCGCCGGGCTTGCGCACGATGATCACGCCCGCGCCGCGCTGGGAGAGGCGGACCTCGCCCAGGTCGCGCACGGAGGAGCGGATGTTGTTGTGCAGCCGCCGCTCGAACAGTTTGCGGTTGGAGCCCTTGAGGACGATCTCGCCGAGCTTCATGAGCACGCAGAGCTCGCCGAGCCCGGCGTCGGCCCCGGCCAGGGCTGCGGGGGGCGGCGCGGACTCAAGCGACGCGGACATGGTGCTACCTCCGGTGGATACCTTCGTGTCCCGGTGTGAGGTGGGAGTGGCGGTGACGGGGCCGGGAGCGTTCATCGCCACCCTCCAGTATCGAACATCCCGTCCACCGCTCCGTCCGTTTCCGGACGGGACGGGTGGGAGGCGGTGGGCACACGGCGGCCGCTCCCCGAACGCGGTGCGCCCCCCTCCCTGGGAGCTGGGAGGGGGGCGCGGACCGTTCCGGCAGGGGCCGGCGCACGTGGCCGGCGTCCGGGGGAGCCCCGGGAGAATCCGGTTCCCGGGGCTCCGGGTCCTCAGGCCGCGTGGTCCGCGGCCGTGCCCGGCCGGAGCCGTGCCTAGCCGAAGAAGACCTCGGCCTCCTCGTAGCGCGCGGAGGGCACCGTCTTGAGGGTGTCGGTCGCCTCGGCCAGGTTCACGCGGACGATGTCCGTGCCCTGGAGGCCGACCATCTTGCCGAACGCCTTGTCGTGCACGGCCTCGATGGCGTTCACGCCCAGACGGGTGGCCAGCACGCGGTCGAACGCGGTGGGCGTGCCGCCGCGCTGCACGTGGCCCAGGACCACCGAGCGGGCCTCCTTGCCGGTGCGCTTCTCGATCTCTTCGGCCAGCCGCTGGCCGATGCCGCCCAGGCGCACGTGGCCGAAGGAGTCCGTCTCCCCGGTGGCCAGTTCCATCTGGCCCTCCTTGGGGTGCGCGCCCTCGGCGACCACGATGATCGGCGCGTACTGGGTCTCGAAGCGGCTCTCGACGTGCTTGACGACCTCGTCGATGTCGAAGGGCCGCTCGGGGATGAGGATGACGTTGGCGCCCGCGGCCATGCCCGAGTGCAGCGCGATCCATCCGGCGTGGCGGCCCATGACCTCCACCACCAGCGCGCGGTGGTGCGACTCGGCGGTGGTGTGCAGGCGGTCGATCGCCTCCATCGCGATGTTCACGGCCGTGTCGAAACCGAAGGTGTAGTCGGTCGCGTTGAGGTCGTTGTCGATGGTCTTGGGCACGCCGACGACGTTGACGCCGCGGTCGTGCAGCTGGCGGGCCACGCCGAGGGTGTCCTCGCCGCCGATGGCGACCAGGGCGTCGACGCCCAGCCCGGCCATGTTGTCCTTGACCCGCTCGACGCCGCCCTCGATCTTCATGAGGTTGGTGCGCGAGGAGCCCAGGATCGTGCCGCCCCGGGGCAGGATGCCGCGCACGGCGGTCACGTCCAGCGGCATGGTGTCGCCCTCCAGCGGACCGCGCCAACCGTCCCGGAAGCCGACGAACTCGTAGCCGTAGTCCTTGATGCCCTTGCGGACCACTGCGCGGATGACCGCGTTCAGACCAGGGCAGTCCCCACCGCCGGTCAGCACCCCGACTCGCATACGAATTCTCCTCGACGTTGTGTGTTTTTACGACGCATGGCGCCATATGGTCTAGACCATAGTGGGAGCGGTGATCCGGGGCCAACCCGGGGAGGCGAATAGGACGTGAACGCGCCCGGCGCGTACGGGGCAGACGGCGCGAAGCGGACGTGTGGGCGCGGCGCGGGAGGGTGCGGACGGGCGAGCGTCAGTCGTCCAGACCCCGGTCGATGGCGTACCGCACCAGCTCCACCCTGTTGTGCAGGTGGAGCTTGGTGAGGGTGTTCTGCACGTGGTTCTGCACGGTGCGGTGGGAGATGCCCAGCCGCTGCGCGATCTGCTTGTAGGCCAGCCCCTTGGCGACCAGGCGCAGCACCTCGGTCTCGCGGGGGGTCAGCTCGGGCGCCTCCGGCTCCCTGGAGTGGTCCGCCGACGAGAGCCTGCGGTACTCGCCCAGCACCAGCCCGGCCAGGCCCGGGGTGTACACGGCCTCGCCCACGTGCACCCGGCGCACCGCGTCCAGCAGTTCCTCCCGCCCCGCCGACTTGACCAGGTAGCCGGTCGCCCCGGCCTTCACCGCGGCCAGGACGTCGTCGCTGGCGCCGCTCGCCGACAGCACCAGCACCCGCGGGGGCGGGGACAGGGCCACCAGGCCCGCGGTCAGTTCGACCCCGCTCATGTCGGGCAGGTGCAGGTCCACGACGGCCAGGGTGGGACGCGCGGCCGGGGCGATGCGCAGCGCCTTGGCGCCGTCGCCCGCGGTGCCCACGACCTCGATCCCGGCCTCGCCGAGGTCGCGCGCGACCGCGTCGCGCCACATGGGGTGGTCGTCCACCACCAGTACCCGGATCGCCTCGCTCGCCATGCAGGTGACCTTATCCCGGGCGGGCGGCGCCCACGGCACGGGCTGACGGGCTGGGGCGGTGGAGCGGGTCGGGGCGGGTGGGTCGTGCTCACCTCGCCGGGCGGACGGCGCCCAAGGAACGGGTCGACGGGCTGGGGCGGGTGGATCGCGCCGACCCCGCCGGGCGGGCGGCGCACACCAGGAGGGGGCGGGACCGGACCCGGTCCCGCCCCCTCGCTCGTACCTCAGGCGCCGGGCCCGGGCAGGTCAGTCGTCATCGTCGTCACCACGGCCGTTGCCGTTGCCGTTGCCGAAGTCGCCCAGGTCGATGCCGCCCGGAGTCGCGGTGATCGTGATCTCCGTGTCCTCGGGCGCCCTGCCGGTGTGCGACTGGTGGGCCACCTCGCGGCCGCCGAGGACGCGCTCGACCTTGACCTCGAAACCGGCCTCCTCCAGCGCCTCACGCGCCTCGTTCACCCGCATGCCGACCACGTCGGGGATGTCCACGCCGGGCGGGCCGGTGGAGACGGTCAGGGTGACGGTGCCGCCGGAGCCGATGCTGGAACCGCTGTCGGGGCTCTGCTGGATGACCTTGCCCTCCTCGACGTCCGCGCTCTCCTCCTCGACCACCTCGACGGACAGGCCCTCGCCCTCCAGCATCTGACGGGCGGTGTCCAGGTCCTCGCCGACCACCGCGGGCACCGGGACGCCCTGGCTGACGGTGATGGTGACCGGTTCCTCCCGGTCGGCCTCCGCACCCGCCTCGGGAGAGGTGGAGACCACCGCGCCGGGCTCGAACTCGGTGGAGCTCACGTCCTCCTGGACGATGTTGTCCGGGTCGAAGCCGAGGTCCTCCAACTCCTTGAGGGCGTTGGCGGCGTCCATCTCGACCAGGTCGGGCATCTCCACCGTCTGCGGGCCCTTGGACAGGTACACGGTGACCACGTCGTCGGGGGACAGTCGGGCGCCCACCTCGGGGTCGGTCTCACCGACCGTGCCCGGCTCAGCGTCGCTGTAGACGGCCTCGGAGGACAGGTCGTAGCGCAGACCCTCGTCGCGGATCATCTGGCTCGCGGCCTCGGGGTCGCGGCCCACCACGTCCGGGACGTTCTCGTACTGGCCGACGAGGAACCACCAGCCCGCGCCGAGCAGGACGATCGCCAGGACCGCCGCGCCGATCCCGATCAGCAGGTTGCGGCGGCGCCGGTCGTCGGGACCGTCCCGGTAGTCGTCGTACCCGTCGTCGCCGTCGTACCCGTCCTTGTCACGGTCGTAGTCGTCGTAGCGGTCGCCGTCCAGGCCAGCGGAGGCCATGTCCACGACCATGGTCGCGTTCTCGGTGCCCGGACCGGCGCCCCCGGCGATGAGCTGGGGCGCGGTCACCGAGGCCGTGGTCGCCGCGGCCGGGGCGACGGGCGCCAGCGGGGCCTGGTCCGCGGCGGAGGCGGCGGGAGCCTCGGGCAGGCCGTTGAGCACAGCCAGGACCTTGGCCAGGTACTGGCCCGCGTTGCTGGGACGGTACCTGGGGTCGCGCTCGGTGGCCTTGGTGACCAGCGCGTCGACCTCCGCGGGCAGGCCGGGCAGGAAGTGCGAGGGACGCGGGACGTCCTCGTTGACGTGCTGGTAGGCGATCGCGATGGGCGTCTCGCCGGTGTGCGGCTGACTGCCGGTGAGCAGCTCGTAGAGCATGATGCCCGCCGCGTACACGTCGCTGCGGGCGTCGGCGACACCCTTCTCGATCTGCTCGGGGGCCAGGTAGGCGGCGGTGCCCATGAGGGTGCCCGTGCGGGTCAGCCCCTGGTTGGACTGCTCCACGGCGCGCGCCAGACCGAAGTCGGCGACCTTGACCCGGCCGTCCTCGGTGATGAGGACGTTCTCGGGTTTGACGTCGCGGTGCACCATGCCCGCCTGGTGGGCGGCGCCGAGCGCGGCCAGCACCGGGGCCATGGCGTTCAGGGCGTCGCGGGCGCCGAGCCTGCCCCGGGACTTGAGCAGGTCGCGCAGGGTGCGTCCGGGCACGTACTCCATGGCCAGGAAGACGTGCCCCTGGTCCTCACCCTGGTCGAAGACCTGCACGACGTTGGGGTGGGAGAGCTTGGCGACGGAGTGCGCCTCGTTGATGAAGCGCTGCACGAAGGTCGGGTCCTGGGCCAGCGAAGGGTGCATCACCTTCAGGGCCAGCCGTCGGTCCAACCTCAGGTCGTGGGCGACGTAGACGGTCGCCATCCCGCCTCCGGCGATCCTGGACTCCACGAAGTAACGTCGGTCCAGGGTGGCGCCTACGAGCGGGTCGGAAGTCGTCATGTCCACGGCGGAGTAGTGTCCTTGCTGCGGGGAGCGCGGGCTGTCGCGGCCGGTGGCGCGTACCCGACACCGGGTGTCGAACCGACACGATAGCGGAAGCCCACGCCAGGTCTGCCCCGCGGTTCGCGGTCGCGCCGTCCCGTTCCAGTGTCGGTGGGGCCCGTGGGGCCCGGGGATGCCTGCCCGGCCTCCCGAGGGGTGGGTCCGGTCCCCGGCCGGGGCTTTCCCTGTCCGGGTGGTGTGTGCTTCACCGGTCGGTGGGTCGCCCCGTTCCCGGTGAGGCCCGCTCTGTTCGCGGTGGGACGCTCGCGCCTGGGTTGTCGTGGTGTGTGGGGTGTTCCCTTCCGGGCCGCACACTCGTTCCACGGTAGAGGACGGCACCAAACGCCCCAGGTGGGACGCACCGGTCCGCGGGGATCCGGGAGCGGGACGCGGGATCGAGGTGGCCTAACTCACGGACGGCGAGGAGGCCTGGGCGTGGCGCCGCACCGGGATGCGGCCCGCCAGGCGCGCGCCGCGGCCCGCGCGTACGGCGTCGCGCATCGCGGCGGCCATGCGCACCGGGTCCTGGGCGCGGGTCACGGCCGTGGCCAGCAGGACCGCGTCGCAGCCCAGCTCCATGGCCAGGGCGGCGTCGCTGGCGGTGCCGATCCCCGCGTCCACGATGACCGGCACGCCGGCCCGCTCGACGATCAGCTCCAGGTTGTGCGGATTGCGGATGCCCAGCCCCGAGCCGATCGGGGCGGCCAGCGGCATCACCGCGGCGCAGCCCACCTGCTCCAGCCGCCGGGCCAGCACTGGGTCGTCGTTGGTGTAGGGCAGCACGGTGAAGCCCTCGTCCACCAGCTGTTCGGCGGCGTCCAGCAGCTCGACGGGGTCGGGCAGCAGTGTGTGCTCGTCCGCCACCACCTCCAGCTTCACCCAGTCGGTGTCCAGCGCCTCGCGGCCCAGGCGGGCGGTGCGCACCGCGTCGACGGCGGTGAAGCACCCGGCGGTGTTGGGCAGCGCCCGGATCCTGTTGCGGGTCAGGATGTCCCACACCGATCCCTGGGTGCCGGGGGAGACCCGGCGCATCGCCACGGTGGTCAGCTCGGTGCCGGAGGCGATCAGGGCCTCCTCCAGGACCTCCAGGGAGGGGGCCCCTCCGGTTCCGGTGATCAGCCTGGACCCGAAGGAGGTTCCCGCGATCACGAGGTCGTCGTTCATCTGTTTGTTGGGCGTGAATACCCCGTCCTTCAGGGCGGGGAGGACACGCCCTCTCCTTCCTGTCGCTTTCTGTTGCATTCCCATCACGCGACCGCAGAGTGGTCGCTACGGTGTGGTCCATGACCAGCACGAGCGTGAAGCGGGCGTTTCGGTACCGCTTCTACCCCACTCCCGTGCATGCGGCTGAGCTGTCGTGCACGTTCGGGTGCGTGCGCCTGGTCTACAGCCGCGCCTTGGCCGAACGCACCGCCGCCTGGCAGCAGCGTCAGGAGCGGGTGGGCTACTCCCACACCTCGGCCATGCTCACCGCGTGGAAGAGGACCGAGGAGCTGTCCTTTCTCACCGAGGTCTCTTCCGTCCCGCTCCAGCAGGCGCTGCGCCACCTGCACACCACCTTTCGCAACCTCTTCGACCGCCGCGCGAGGTACCCGCGGTTCAAGTCGAAGAAGAGGCCCCGGGCCTCGGCGGAGTACACCCGGTCCGCCTTCCGCTACCGCCAGGGCCGCCTGACCCTGGCCAAGCTGGCCGAGCCCTTGGACGTGGTGTGGTCGCGTCCTCTGCCCGAAGGGGCACGGCCGTCCACGGTGACGGTCTCGCGGGACGCGGCCGGGCGCTGGTTCGTCTCGCTCCTGTGCGAGGACATCGTCGAGCAGACCCCGGCCGCCAACAAGGCGGTCGGTATCGACGCCGGAATCACCTCCGTGGTGGCGTTGTCCACGGGGGAGAAGGTCGCCAACCCCCGCCACGAGCACCGCGACCCAGCCAGGCTGGCCCGAGCCCAACGGACGCTGGCCCGCAAGGCCCAGGGCAGCGCGAACCGGGACAGGGCCCGCCGCAAGGTCGCGCGGGTGCACGCCCGCATCACCGACCGGCGCCGGGATTTCCTGCACAAGCTCACCTCTCGACTCGTCCGCGAGAACCAAGTGGTCGTGATCGAGGACCTGACCGTGCGCAACCTGGTCAGGAACCGTCGGTTGTCCCGGGCGATCTCGGATGTGGCCTGGCGTGAGCTGCGCACCATGCTGGAGTACAAGTGCGCCTGGTACGGACGCGATCTGGTCGTGGTGGACCGGTTCCTCCCCTCCTCCAAGGCGTGCTCGACACCCGGGTACGGGTACGTGCACGTGTCGCTGCCGCTGCACGTACGCACCTGGACGTGCCCCAGTTGCGGGGTGGCCCATGACCGTGATGTGAACGCGGCGAACAACCTCCGGGCCGCCGGGCTGGTGGCATCTGCCTGCGGAGCTGGTGTGAGACCTCAACGGGAGTCCTCCCGGACGGGGCGACCGGCGACGAAGCAGGAAGGCCACGGGGCGGCCCGTGACGAGGCCCTGGCCTCGAACCACCGGTAGGTGGTTCCGCGATCTCCTGACTTCAGACAGGAGAGGAAGTCAAGTTCAGCCTCCCTGCACTGCGGTGAGGACGTCCACGCGGTCGCCCTGGTTGAGCGGGCTCGCGGCCCACGCGGCCCGGCGCACCACCTCGTCGTTGACGGCCACGGCGATACCGCCGGGGACCTCGGTGCCGGTCAGGTCGCGTACGACCGCTTCCACGGTCGTGTCGTCGGTGAACTCTCGGCGGTCGCCGTTGATGATCAGTTCCACTGCTACTACCTACTTGCGCGTCGTGCCGTGAAGCGGCGGGCGTACTCCGGCAGGTCTCCGTCGGTCAGGGCGCGGGCCATGGCCTCACCGGTCACCGGGGTCAGCAGCACCCCGTGCCGGAAGTGCCCGGCGGCCAGGTGCAGTCCCGGGACCCGGGTGGGCCCCAGGAGGGGTTCGTTGTCGGGGGAGCCGGGGCGCAGCCCGACGCAGGTCTCGGTGACCTCCAGCTCGCTCACCCCGGGGACGAGCTCGCGCGCGTCCCGCAGCACCTGCCAGAGCCCCCCGACGGTGAGGGAGGTGTCGTGGCCCAGCTCCTCCTGGGTGGCGCCGATGACGATCTCGCCGTCGGCGCGCGGCACCAGGTAGGTCGGAAAGCCCCGGACCAGGCCGCGGACGGTCCGGCTGACGAGCGGCGGCCCGCCGTCGGGCACCCGGGCGCGCAGCAGCTGGCCCTTGACCGGGCGCAGCGGCGGGACCACGGGTTCGGGGACCCCGACGGCGTTGCCCCAGCAGCCCGCGGCGAGCACCACCTGGTGCGCGGGCAGGGTCTCCCCGGCCGTGGCGCCCGCGGTCGGGGTCTCCCCGGCCAGGAGCACGCCCAGTCGGGCGCCCCCGGGGCCGGGGGAGAGGACCTCCCCGACCCGCCCGCGGACCTCGGTGACGCCCGCGCGCTCGCCCGCCGCGGCCAGGGCACGCAGCAGCCGCCGCGGGTCCACGGAGTGGTCGTCGGGCGCCAGGACGCCGCCGCGCACGGACGGGGCGAGCATGGGCTCCAGACGGCGGCACTCGCGGCCGGTGAGGCGCTCGGCGGCGATGCCCAGCCGCTGCTGGAGCGCGTGCAGTTCGGTGAGGACGGCCAGGTCGTCGCGGTCGAAGGCGACCAGGAGCGTGCCGGTGGCGCGGTGGCCCACGTCCAGGCCGCTGGCCTCCTCCAGCTCGGCGACGAAGTCCGCGTACATGCGGGCCGAGCGGATGCCCAGCTCCATGAGGGGCTCCTCACCGAACACCGCCTCGGTGGCGGGCGTGAGCATGCCCGCCGCCACGGTGGAGGCGGAGCGGGCCGGGTCGGACTCGACCAGGGTGACGCGCAGTCCGCGTTGGGCGGCGCGCCAGGCGGTGACCCGCCCGACGAGGCCGCCGCCGACCACGACGACGCGGTCGCGGTGGGAATCGTTGGAGGTGCGCACGGCTGTGGTTTCCACTCCCTTCGCCGGCATGATCCGGATCAGGTTCGTGCGGTCGGAGGCTCACAGCCTCCCTCTCAGCCGGGTCCCACCCGGCTCCCGCGGGATGTAGGGGTCTGTCCCCATTCTAGGACCCGTACCCGACGCGCCCCGTGCCGGGGGGAAGGAGGTGCGCGGATGTGGCAGATTGGTGGTGTGACACAACGCGACATCGACACGCTCATCGGCGACTGGCTGACCCTCAAGGAGGCGGCTGCGCCGCTGGGCGTGAGCCCGAACCGGATCAAGACGCTGATCCGCGAGAACCGCATGATGGGTGTGGTCCGCGACGGCGAACTGTCCATCCCCGCCGCCTTCATCGACGGTGACGACCTGGTGAAGGGCCTGCCGGGGACACTGCTACTGCTCACCGACGCGGGCTTCTCCTCCGAGGAGGCCCTGCGCTGGCTGTTCACCCCCGACGACTCCCTGCCGGGCACGCCGATCCAGGCCATGCGCGAGAACCGGGGCACCGAGGTGCGCCGCCGGGCCCAGAGCATGGCCTTCTAGTCCGCGAGCTCCAGCCCGCGACCTCGCGAGCCCGGTCGGGGTCCGGGTGGGAAACGGGGGAGGGGCGCGCCGCCGCGTCCCTCCCCCTTGGGCCCGAACGCGCCAGGGCCTAGGGTGGACTGTGTGAGGACCAGCCACGGAACCAGCCTGCGCAAGCGCCTGGACGCATCGCTTCTGTACCTGTGCACCGACGCCCGGACCGGTCGGGGCGATCTCGCCGAGTTCGCCGACGCCGCCCTGGCCGGGGGAGTGGACATCATCCAACTCCGGGACAAGGGCCTGGAGGCGCGCGAGGAGATCGCGGCCCTGGAGGTGATGAAGGAGGCGTGCGAGCGGTACGGCGCCCTGCTCGCGGTCAACGACCGCGCCGACATCGCCCGCGCAGTGCGCGCCGACGTCCTCCACCTGGGCCAGCGCGACCTGCCCGTGCCCATGGCCCGCGACATCATCGGCGCGGACCCCGTGATCGGCCGCTCCAACAACGACGTCGCCGCCGCGGCCGCCTCCGCCGAGGAGCCCGGCAGCGACTACTTCTGTGTCGGCCCGACCTGGGCGACCCCCACCAAGCCGGGCCGCCCGGCCGCCGGGCTGGAACTGGTGGAGGAGGCGGCCGCGCTGGGCACCGACCGCCCCTGGTTCGCCATCGGCGGGATCGACGCCGACAACATCGACCGCGTGCTGGACGCCGGGGCCCGCCGGGTCGTGGTCGTGCGCGCGATCACGGAGGCGGAGGACCCCCGGTCCGCCGCCTCCGGTCTGCGCCAACGCCTGGCGGCCCGCGCCGGGGACTGACCGGCGGCCGGGCACCGGACGCCCGCCGGGGGCCGCTCAGCGCCGCCCGGCCGCCCGGCGGAACAGCCACCCCGTCAGCAGCGCCGCCGCCGCGCCCAGGCCGCACAGCCACAGAGCGGCCGTCCACGCCTGCCCGCCGACCGGCTCCCCGGAGGTGAGCGCGCGCAGCGTCTCGATCGCCGGGGTCACCGGTTGGTGCTCGGCCAGCCCCCGCAGGAACGGCGGCAGGCTCTCCACCGGCACGAACGCCGTGGACAGGTAGGGCAGGAACAGGGCGACGAAGGCGAACGTGGCCGCGGTGTCCGCCGAACGCGAGGCCAGGCCCCACGCGGCGGCCACGGTGGTCAGCACCAGGACGTACCCGGCCAGCAGCGCGAGCGCTCCCAGCCACTCCAGCGGCCCCGCCTCGGGTCGAAAGCCCAGCGCCACCGCCACCAGCAGCACCACCAGGGTGGAGACCAGGTTGCGCACGACGCTGGCCGCCACGTGTCCGGTGACCACGGCCGACGCCCGCACGGGCATGGTCCGCAGGCGCTGCACCACCCCCCGAGACAGGTCGGCGTGCACGGCGGTGGCGGTCATCGCCGCGCCGAAGCCCGCGCACAGCAGCATCACGCCGGGGGTCACGTAGTCCACGTACGAGCCGCCGGTCACCCCCTCCACGGCCGAGCCGAAGACGGTGACGAACAGCAGCATCACGGCGACCGGGGCGACGATCGCGGTGATCATGCTGTCGGCGTTGCGCAGAGCGTGGGTGAGACTGCGCCGGGTCAGCACGCGTTCGGCGCGCAGGGGGGCGGTCACCGTTCTCCCCCCTTCCCGGTGAGCGCGAGGAAGACGTCGTCCATGGTCGGCCTGCGCACCTCCACGCCCGCCACGCGCACGCCGTCGTGGTGGCGGTCGACGAGCACCTCCCGCAGGCGGTCGGCGGTGCCGTCGCCGGGCACCCGCTCCACGCGGCCGTCGGCCAGGGTCAGCTCGATCCACTCACCGCCCACGCGTCCCTTGAGTTCGGCGGCGGTGCCCGAGGCCGTGATCCGCCCGCGGTCGATGACCGCGACCCGGTCGGCGAGCACGTCGGCCTCCTCCAGGTACTGGGTGGTCAGCAGCACGCTGGTGCCCGCGGCCGCCAGTTCCCTGACGGCGTCCCACAGCGCCTGCCTGCTGCGCGTGTCCATGCCTGTGGTCGGCTCGTCCAGGAACACCACCGCGGGGTCGCCGACCAGGCTCGCGGCCAGGTCGAGGCGGCGGCGCATCCCGCCGGAGAACTCGGCCGTGCGGCGGTCGGCCGCCCCGGTGAGGCCGAACCGCTCCAGCAGGTCCGCGGCACGGTCCGCGGCGGCCCGGCGCCCGGACCCGAGCAGGCGGGCGACCATGACCAGGTTCTCCCGGGCGGTGAGCTCCTCGTCGACGGTGGCCTGCTGACCGGTGACGCTGATCTGGCGGCGCACCAGCCGGGCCTGGCGCACGACGTCCAGGCCCAGGACGGTCGCGGTGCCCGCGTCGGGACGTACGAGGGTGGTGAGGATGTTGACCAGCGTGGTCTTGCCCGCCCCGTTGGGGCCGAGCAGGGCGAGGACGCCGCCGCGCGGCACCTCCAGGTCGACCCCGTCCAGGACGGTGACGTCTCGGTAGCTCTTGCGTAGTCCCTCGGCCCTGACCGACGCCGTGTCGGAGGCGGGGGGTGACAGTGTTCTCATGCTCTTCAGCGTAACACTTACGCAGTACCATTGCGCAACCCCTACGCAGTAGCGGCGCGCGACCCCGCGCGGTCAGGTCCCACCTGCTCCGCCCCATACGCTTGTCGGCATGGACGGACAGGACCCGGCGCTCACCATTCCCAAGGCCCTGCTCTCCGCGTGGGGAGTCGAACCGGCCACCCGCAAGGGGCCGCGCCCCCGGCTCACCGTGGCCCGCATCCTGGAGACCGCCGTCGCCCTGGGCGACCGGGACGGGGCCGAGGCCGTCACCATGAGCCGCACCGCCGCCGAACTGGGCGTGGGCACCATGTCCCTGTACCGCTACGTCGAGTCCCGCGCCGACCTGCTCCTGCTCGCCGCGGACGCGGCACTCGGGGAGCCCCCGGCCGTCGGCGGCGCCACCTGGCGCGAGCGCGTGCGCGACTGGACGCTGGCCCTGCGCGGCGTCTACCGGCGCCACCCCTGGGCCGCCGAGGTGGCCGTGGCGGACGAGCCCCTCACGCCCGCCTCCGTGCGCTGGTCCGAGCAGGGGCTGGCCGCCCTGGAGGACAGCGGCCTGCCTTCGGACGAGGGGATCCAGGTCCTGATCATGCTCTGGACCTACGTCCGCGCGGAGGCCGGTCTCACCGGGGACCTGGAGCGGGCCCGCGCGGCGGACGGCCTGGACGAGGCCGGGGCCGAGCGAGCCCTCGCCCACCGCATCGCGACCCTGGTGCCGGCCGACAGGTACCCGCGGGTACGCGCGCTCCTGACCGGCGGCCTGTTCGGGGGCGCCGCCGCGAGCGGACCCGGGGGCGCGGAGGACGCCGACTTCGACCTGATCATCGGCCTCGTCCTGGACGGCGTCGCCGCCCGCGCCGCACGGTCCTAGGGGACCAACAGGACCTTGCCGAGCACCGTGCGCCCCTCCAGCGTCATCCGCAGGGCGTCCTGCCGGTCGCCGTCGGCCGTCTCGAGGTCGAACAGGCCCAGGACCTCGATCCCGCGGCGCCCGGCCTCCTCCGCGTCCACCTCGGTGAAGCTCCCGCCCGCGGAGCCGTAGCCGACGAACCGGCCGCCGTCGGCCAGGGTCTCGAAGGCCGCCGCGCACGGGGCACGGCGGCGGGGACGGGACGCGGTCAGACCGCGACGTGCGACAGGGCGCTGGGATGGCGTCGCAGGAAGCCCTCGATGGACTGGGCGGGATGGCCGGTCAGGTCGGGTACGGCGGGCGAGACCACGTCGAGCTCCCCGGCGGCGATCGCGGCGTAGGAGGTCACCCAGCCCTCGACCGCCCAGTCGGGGGCGCCGCTGGAGCGGCGCGACTCCAGCGCCTCCTCCCGGGTCTGGGGCACGTAGCGCACCGAGCGCCCGGTGAGCACGCCCAGTCTCTCCGCCGTCGCGCCCAGGGACAGCGCCTCCGGACCGGTGACGTCGTGGCTGGTGTTGTGCGAGGCGAGCGCGGCCGCCGGGTCGGTCAGCACCGCCGCGGCCACGTCCGCCACGTCGTCGCGCGAGACCCACGCGATCCGGCCGTCACCGGCCGGGCCCCGTACCGCGCCCCCGTCGTCCACCCAGTCGGGCAGCAGGTCCAGGTACAGGCTGGGTCTGAGGAAGGTGTACCGCACCCCCGTCGAGCGGATGTGCGCCTCGGTGAAGAAGTGCGTGCGCGCGAACGTGAAGGTCGACGCAGGTCCCGCCCTCAGGAAGGACAGGTAGACGATCCAGGACACCCCCGCCTTGACCGCCGCGTCCACCGCGCTCACGTGGACGTCGATCCGGTCCTCGGACTCGGTGGCCGAGACCAGGAACAGCGTGTCGACCCCCCGGCACGCCCGCTCGAAGCCCGTCGAGTCCTCGTAGGCCGCCATCGCCGCGCTGCTGCCGGGATACTCGGGAGCGCGGTTGATGTCGCGTACGATGAGCCGCTGGGGCCTGCCCAGCCGCGCGATCCGCGCGGCGACCCGCCCGCCCAGCGCCCCGGTCGCCCCCGTCACCCCTATGGTGTGGTTTGTCGTGTGATCGTCGCCCATGACACCCCATCCTGCGTTACGAGGGCCTGCCGGACGCTGAGCGGCACGCGCCTTTTTGCGCCGCGGGGCCAGGCGCGGTGCGGTCGGCGCTGTGGTGGCGCCGAGGTCAGGGCGTGGGGCGCTCGCCGCCCGCGGGTCCCCGGGCCGGTCCGTGCCCGACCCCCTGACCCGGTCCGCGTCCGGGCTCCTCCGCCTCCCGAGCCCCCCGTGCGACCGGGCGGCGGTAGGCCAGGCGGCGCAGCAGCACCTCGGCCGGTCCGCGCCTGCCCGCGCGCTCCAGCGCGTAGGACGCCACCACGGTCACCAGCCACACGCCCACCGCGAACAGGGCCATCGACCACGAGGTGAGTTCGCCGCCCAGCCCCAGGCCCCAGGCCGCCAGGACCGGCGCGCACAGCACCGACTGGGCCAGGTAGGCCGACAGCGAGCGCTTGCCGGTCGCCGACAGAGCGCCGACCACCGCGCCCGGTTCGCGCCCGCGCCCCTGGATCCGGTGCGCCGCCAGCGCGATCAGCGCCACGTAGCCCAGGCCGCAGGCCAGCCCGGTCACCATGTGCGGCATGCTCAGCATGCCCGCCTGCGCGGGGGACAGGTCCCAGACCCCGATCTGGGTCAGGGCCAGGGGGAGCCCGCCCAGCCAGCCCACGCCGATGCCCAAGGCCGCGGTCCAGCGCAGCAGCCCCAGGTGCCTGCCCGGCTCCTCCAGGATCCGGCGGCGCGCCGCCCAGTAGCCGAGCAGGATCGCCGCGGGCACGACCATGCCCACCAGCCCCTGACCCACCGTGATCAGCGGCCAGGCCATGACGCGGCCCAGCGCGGCGCCCAGGATCGAGGCGTCGCCGATGTTGGCGGCCGTCTGGTCCATGCTGAACGCGGCCGAGGAGGAGGCGTCCGCGGGCGTGAAGGCCAGGCCCAGCAGGCTGAACGCCGCCAGCAGAGCGGCCAGCCCGGTGAACACGCCCGCCCATACCAGCAGCGTGGCGTCCCTGCGCCGCAGGAACAGCCAGCCCAGCAGCAGTCCGGCCAGGCCGTAGGCGCCCAGGATGTCGCCCATCCACAGCAGCAGGGCGTGGACGAACCCGAACGCGAGCAGCCACAGGCTGCGGCGGCGCAGCAGCGCGTTCACGTCCCGCACGGACGAGCCCGCGGCCTCCTGGCGCCGGGCCAGCTGCACCATGCCGTACCCGAACAGGAAGGCGAACATCGGATAGCTGCGCATGTCCACCGCCATGACGACGACGAACTGCGCGATCCGGTCCAGCGCGCCGCCCGGCTCGGGGTGGACGCCGCCCCCGCTCCCCGGAAGGGCCCACAGGTACCAGACGGTGTTGGCGAGCGCGATGAACAGGAGCATGAACCCGCGCGCCAGGTCCGGCGCGAGGGCTCTCTCGCCCGCGCCGACCGGACCGCGGGAAACGGTGTGCCCAGACATGGGAGACTCCCCGGTTTCGCGATATGTCGTGTCAGCGATTCAACCGGAGCGGGCATTCGAGCACAATACGCCCCCGGCGGGCGCGGACCCGGGAAAGTCCCCTAGGGAGGGACCCTCAGAAGGAGCGCGAGGTGGCGGCCACGGCCAGCGCGCGCAGCGGCTCGCGGGCGGAGGCGTCCAGTTCGGGGCTCTCCAGGGCCGCGACGGCCCGGTCGGTGTACTCCGCGATCAGCTCCTCGCACACGGCCAGCGCGCCCGACGCCTCGATCAGGGAGCACATCCACTCCACCGAGGCCACCGACAGGTCCGGCGCCCCCAACAGCGAGCGGAACCGCTCGGCGTCGGCCGCCCCCGCGCGGGCCAGGGTCTCGGCCACGACCAGCGTCCGCTTGCCCTCGCGCAGGTCGTCCCCGGCGGGCTTGCCGGTGGTGGACGGGTCGCCGAACACGCCCAGCACGTCGTCGCGCAACTGGAAGGCGATCCCCAGCGGGATGCCGTAGGCGGTGTACACCCCGGCCAGCTCCTCGTGGCGGCCCGCCAGGGCCGCGCCCAGGTGCAGCGGGCGCTCCACCGTGTACTTGGCGGACTTGTAACGCATCACGCGCAGCGCGGCCTCGCGGGTGCCGGTGCCCCGCACCTGCTCCAGGGTGTCCAGGTACTGCCCGGCCATGACCTCGGTGCGCATCGCGTCGAAGGGGCGCCGCCCCCGGCCCAGCACCTCGGTCGGGAAGCCGCTGGCCTGGTACATCTCGTCCGACCAGGCCAGGCACAGGTCGCCGATGAGGATGGCCGCGCCCTGGCCGAAGCCCTCGCTGTCGCCGCCCCACCCCTGGTCGGTGTGCAGCTTGGCCAGCCGCTTGTGCGTGGCGGGCAGCCCGCGCCGGGTGTCGCTGTTGTCGATCACGTCGTCGTGGACGAGCGCGCACGCCTGGAGGAACTCCAGGGAGGCCGCCGCCCGCACCACCCGCTCGTCGTCGGCCGCGCCGCCCGCGCCCCGCCAGCCCCAGTAGCAGAAGGTCGGGCGCAGGCGCTTGCCGCCGGAGACCATCGCCTCCAGCGCGTCCATGGCCGGGGCCAGCTCCTCCCCGATCTCCAGCAGCTGGGCGCGGTGGTCGGCGCAGAACGAGGCCAGCTCGCGGTCCACGCCGGAGCGGACCGCGGAGACGGCGGGGGCGGACGGGGAAGAGGAAGGCACCATGACCCGCAGATTATCGGCTGTCGGGCACGGTCCGGTCCCGGTCCGCCCGACCGGGCCGCTTCCAGCCGGCCACCAGCACTGATGACACCGTCACCAGCAGCTCCCACGCGCCCGGCCCGCCGGCCGGGGCCATGAGGCGTCCTCGCACGTCGCGCCGCGCGCGTTCGGAGCGGGAGTGGCGCGGGAGTGGCGCGCGCCACGGATCTCACAGGATGGGACGCCGCCCCCACCGCGTGGAGTGTCTGACCTAAGCTGGTGCGCATGCTGGCTGCACCGACACTCCCTGTGGCGCCCCGAGGCCCGGCCCCCAGGCCGCGCCATATCCGCGAACTCCTCGACGCGGGCGAGCCGATGTTCTCCTTCGAGTTCTTCCCGCCCCGCACGCCCCAGGCGCAGGAGCGCCTGTGGCGGGCGATCAGGGAGATCGAGGCCCTCGGCCCCGCCTTCGTCTCGGTCACCTACGGCGCGGGCGGCAGCACGCGCGGGCTGACCGTGGAGACCACCGAGCGCATCGCGACCGACACCACACTGCTGCCGGTCGCGCACATGACCCTGGTCGACCACTCCGTCGCCGAGCTGCGCCACCTCGTCGGCCGCCTCGCCGACGCGGGTGTGTCCAACATGCTCGCCGTGCGCGGCGACCCGCCCGGCGACCCCGACGGGGAGTGGATCTCCCATCCCCAGGGGCTGACCTACGCCGAGGAACTGGTGCGCCTGATCAAGGACAGCGGCGACTTCTGCGTGGGCGTGGCCGCCTTCCCCTTCAAGCACCCGCGCTCGGCCGACGTCGAGACCGACACCGACCACTTCGTGCGCAAGTGCGAGGCGGGCGCCGACTACGCCATCACGCAGATGTTCTTCGACCCCGAGGACTACCTGCGCCTGCGCGACCGGGTGGCCGCGCGCGGCTGCGAGGTGCCGATCATCCCCGAGGTCTTCCCGGTGGTGCGCACCTCGTTCATCCCGCGCTCGGAGCAGCTCTCCGGCGCGCCCTTCCCCGCCGACCTGGCGGAGAGGTTCGCCTCCTTCGGCGACGACGCCGAGTCCGTGCGGGCCTTCGGCATCGAGCACGCCCAGCGCATGTGCGAGCGGCTGCTGGCCGAGGGCGCGCCGGGCATCCACTTCATCACCTCGAACCGGTCCACGGCCACCAGGCAGATCTACCGGGAGGTCTCCGGCCACCGGAGCCCGTCAGAGGGAGCCGGGCGGCCATGATCGAGAAGGGCTGACCGGGGCTGCCGGGGAAGCGGAAGTCCTCCAGCACCTCGGTGAACCCGCACGAGCGGTACAGGTGGCGCGCCGCGGAGGGTCCCGAACGCGTGGACAGCACCGCGGTGCGCTCCGGCCTGCCCCGACACAGGGCGTGGAGCAGGGCACGGCCCACGCCCCGGTTCTGCGCGTCCGGGTGGACGTGCACCTCGGCGACCTCCAGGGCGTCGGACAGGCAGCGGCGCGCCTGGTGGGCCCCCGCGCCCGCGCGCAGCCCCTCCGCCACCGTGTCGTGCCACCACTGGCCGCCGCGCCCGTGGAAGCCGTAGGCGAAGCCGACCGGGAGGCCGCCGCGCACGGCCACCACAGCGCGAAAGCCCGGGTTGCGGGCGTGGCCGTTCATGACGGAGGCGCGCCCGGGCAGCTGCTCCGGGGGCGGCCGCATGGCCGCCTCGTACACCTGGAGCAGCGCGGGGACGGCGTGCGTGAAGGCGGGTGGGGCCAGCTCGCGCAACTCGGTATCGGCTACCACGGGCCAAGGGTAGTTCCCCGGCGTCCCTGCGTCCCGGGATTTCGGCGCGGACGGGGTGCGCGCAGTGCCGCGCGGGGTTCTTGACGGGTCCGGCGGCCTGGGGTTAACTGGATCGTGTCGAACAGGAGTTCGACGAACTCCGTCGGACCCCCCTCCGGCGGGAGGGCGGCGCGGCCGGGTTGGGGAGGGGAAGCCCCATGTCCGGTCGCGCCGCTCCGGGGAGTGTTCCGCTGGAGGCTTTCGAGCCCGAGATGTTCCGGGGAGCACGACCCGGCCCCGTCCGCCGGCCAGTCCCCGGCCTGTCGGACACGACGAGAACCGGCGCCCCGCCGGGGCCGCCGGTTCTCGTCGAGCGGGTGTGGATCTCTTCGGTTGTCCCGGTGTCGGGTACCGGTCAGAAGGCGTCGACCGCGCGGCGCGCCTCGGGGTCGAGGACGCCCCAGTTGATGAGCTCCTCCGTCAGGTCGCCGGGCGACTTGTCGTAGATGACCGCGAGTGAACGCAGGTCCTCCTGGCGGATGGAGAGCACCCGCCCGTTGTAGTCACCCCGCTGGCTCTGGATCGTGGCGACGTAGCGGGACAGCGGCCCGGCCTTCTCCTGCGGCAGCTGCTGCATGCGCTCCAGGTCGATGACCAGCTTGGGCGTGGGGCCCAGCGGGGTGGGAGCCGCGCCGCCCGGCAGCAGCTCCGACATCGGCACGCCGTAGAAGTCCGCCAGCTCGGCGAGCTTCTGGACGGTGACGGCGCGGTCGCCGCGCTCGTAGGAGCCCACCACGACGGCCTTCCAGCGACCGTGGGACTTCTCTTCCACCCCGTGCAGGGACAGGCCCTGCTGGGTGCGGATGGCACGCAGTCGCGCACCGAGGGACTTCGCGTATTCGGATGGCATCTTCTTGTCGCTCCCGGCCGTGACAGTGGCTGGCGTGGTGGGGGGACGTCCGCTCGTACTCGGCGGGCCGCCTGAGCGGTCCAGCGGATGGTCACGGGATGCAACCCCACCCGGCAGTGGTTACAGACAGTGACGGTAGGGGGGTCTGCCTTCCAGGTCAAGCCGTTGGTGTGAAACGCGACTAATCAGTGGCCAAACCGTACGTAAGTGAGACACCTCTCATGTCCGGACCGAACGGGGCGAGTCGTGCGTCACGATGGCATGAAAAGCCCGCTCCTCCTGGGTATTTCAGGTTTCATCCCCTTCGTTGCCGTATCCACTGGGTGACGACATGACCACATTTCAGAGGATACATGTTCGCTTGAGGTGTGACCAGAGTCACATTTATAACCTCGGGTCATCGACCGCCTCACGGGGGTCGCGGGCACCGCTGGTAGCGTGGATCCGATCGGCATCCTTTAACGACCTGTTCAGTGAGGCAGGGAAGGGGGTCACTACTTTGCGTGCACAAAAACCGACGTCCGGTGACGCCGGTGGCGGTTCCTCCGCACCCGAGGTGCCCGAGGGCACCCGCGCCGTCCTCGACGGCAACGAGATCAACCGGGCGCTGACCCGCATCGCCCACGAGGTGCTCGAACGCACCAAGGGCGGCCGGGGCGTCACACTCCTGGGCATCCCCTCGCGCGGGGTCCCGCTCGCCCACCGCCTGGCACGGCGCATCGAACGGGTGGAGGACCTCACCGTCCCCGCGGGCTCCCTCGACATCACCATGTACCGTGACGACCTGCGCTCCGCCCCCGTCCGCGCCCTCGGCCGGACCGAGATCCCCCAGGGCGGTCTCGACGACCGCGTCGTCGTCCTCGTCGACGACGTCCTCTTCTCCGGCCGCACCGTCCGCGCCGCCCTGGACGCCCTCGGCGACCTGGGGCGCCCCCGCGCCGTCCAGCTCGCCGTCCTGGTCGACCGGGGCCACCGCGAACTGCCCATCCGCGCCGACTACGTGGGCAAGAACCTGCCCACCTCGCTGCGCGAGAGCGTCACCGTGCGCCTGGAGGAGACCGACGGACACGACGCGGTGCTGCTCGGCCCGGCCCGCCCCCGCCCCGGCGCCAACGAGGGGAACGACTGATGCGCCACCTGCTCTCCGCCGGCGACCTCTCCCGCGACGAGGCCACCCTCGTCCTGGACACCGCCGCCGAACTCGCCCAGGTCGGCGACCGCTCCGTCAAGAAGCTGCCCACCCTGCGCGGGCGCACCGTGGTCAACCTCTTCTACGAGGACTCCACCCGCACCCGCACCTCCTTCGAGCTGGCCGCCAAGCGCCTGTCCGCGGACGTCATCAACTTCTCCGCCAAGGGCTCCAGCGTCTCCAAGGGCGAGAGCCTCAAGGACACCGCGCTGACCCTCCAGGCCATGGGCGCCGACGGCGTCGTCATCCGGCACAGCGCCTCAGGCGCCGCCCACCGCCTCGCCAACTGGGTGGACGGGTCCGTCCTCAACGCGGGCGACGGCACCCACGAACACCCCACCCAGGCCCTGCTGGACGCCTTCACCATGCGCTCGCGCCTGGGGCGTCTGGAAGGGTTGCGGGTGGCCGTCGTCGGCGACATCCTGCACAGCCGGGTCGCCCGCTCCAACGTGCTGCTGCTCACCACCCTGGGCGCGCACGTCACCCTGGTCGCGCCGCCCACCCTGCTGCCGGTCTCGGTGCACACCTGGTCGTGCGAGGTCTCCTACGACCTCGACGACGTCCTGCCCAAGTCCGACGTCGTCATGATGCTGCGCGTACAGGCCGAGCGCATGCACGAGTCCTTCTTCCCGTCCACGCGCGAGTACAGCCGCAACTACGGCCTGGACGGCGAGCGCCTGTCCCGCATGCCCGAGGACGCGATCGTCATGCACCCCGGCCCGATGGTCCGCGGCATGGAGATCTCCGCCGAGGTCGCCGACTCGCCCCGCTGCACCGTCACCGAGCAGGTCGCCAACGGCGTCAGCCTGCGCATGGCCGTGCTCTACCTGCTGCTCAGCGGCTCCTGACTGTGCCTGCCTTCGGGCTCCGCTTCGCTGCGCCCGGTGTTCGGGCGCCCAAAAGGCCGGGAACCTTCGGATCCTTCGGCGGGACGGCTCGTTCCTCGCAGTCCCGCCTACGAATCCTCCAGAACCCCGGCGGCGCCCGAACCGCCCGGCCGTAGCCCCGCGCCGCCCCTCCCCATCCCAGAACACGAGGAAGCCAACACCGCGATGCCCGACACCCACGGACCGCACCTGATCCGCGGCGCCCGCCCGCTCGGCGGCGACCCCGTCGACCTGCTCCTGGCCGACGGCCGCATCGCCGCGACCGGCCGGGACCTGGACGCTCCCGAGGACGTCCGGACCGTCGACGCCACCGGCCTGATCGCCCTGCCCGGCCTGGTGGACCTGCACACCCACCTGCGCGAGCCAGGCCGCGAGGACGCCGAGACCGTCGCCACCGGCTCCCGCTCCGCCGCCATGGGCGGCTACACCGCCGTCCACGCCATGGCCAACACCGACCCCGTCGCCGACACCGCCGGGGTCGTCGAACAGGTCTGGCGCCTGGGCCGCGAGGCCGGGTACTGCGACGTGCGCCCCGTCGGCGCCGTCACCGTCGGCCTGGCCGGGGAGCGCCTCTCCGAGATCGGTGCCATGGCCGACTCCGCCGCGGGCGTGCGCGTCTTCTCCGACGACGGCGTCTGCGTCTCCGACGCCCTGCTCATGCGCCGCGCCCTGGAGTACGTCAAGGCCTTCGACGGCGTCGTCGCCCAGCACGCCCAGGAGCCGCGCCTGACCCAGGGCGCCCAGATGAACGAGGGCCGCGTCTCCGACCGTCTCGGCCTGCCCGGCTGGCCCGCGGTCGCCGAGGAGGCGATCATCGCCCGGGACTGCCTGCTCGCCCAGCACGTGGGCTCGCGCCTGCACGTGTGCCACGTCTCGACCAAGGGCTCGGTCGACATCATCCGCTGGGCCAAGGCCCGCGGCTGCGACGTCACCGCCGAGGTCACACCCCACCACCTCCTGCTGACCGATGAGCTGGTGGAGGGCTACGATCCCGTCTACAAGGTCAACCCGCCCCTGCGCACCGCCGAGGACGTCCAGGCGCTGCGCGAGGGCCTGGCCGACGGCACCATCGACATCGTCGCCACCGACCACGCCCCCCACCCCGCGGAGGCCAAGGAGACCGAGTGGTCCACCGCCGCCATGGGAATGGTCGGGCTGGAGACGGCGTTGGCGGTCGTGCAGCGCACGATGGTCGACACCGGTCTCCTGACCTGGGCCGACGTCGCCGACCGCATGTCCGCGGCACCGGCCCGCATCGGCCGCGTCCACGACCACGGGCGTGACCTGGCCGTCGGCCAGCCCGCCAACGTGGTCCTGTACGACCCGGCCGCCGCCGTCGACGTGGACGGCGCGGCCATGGCCAGCAAGAGCGGCAACACGCCCTTCCGGGGCATGACCCTGCCCGGTCAGGTGCGCGCCACGTTCCTGCGCGGCGCCCCGACCGTCCTGGAGGGGAAGATCCAGTGAGCACAGAACAGAACACCCGGGCCGCCGACGGCCCGGCGGAGGAGGGGGCGAACGTGTCCGAGAGCGGACCCGCGATTCTGGTACTCGAGGACGGCCGGGTCTTCCACGGCCGCTCCTTCGGCGCCACCGGGGAGACCTTCGGCGAGGCGGTCTTCAACACCGGCATGACCGGCTACCAGGAGACCCTCACCGACCCCTCCTACCATCGCCAGATCGTGGTGATGACCGCCCCCCACATCGGCAACACCGGCGTCAACGACGACGACCCCGAGTCCGGCCGCGTCTGGGTCGCCGGGTACGTCGTGCGCGAGCCCGCCCGCATCACCTCCAACTGGCGGGCCGAGCGCACCCTGGACGAGGAGCTGCGCCGCCAGGGCGTGGTCGGCATCTCCCTCACCGGCACCCGCGCCCTCACCCGCCACCTGCGCGACAGGGGCGTCATGCGCGCCGCCATCAGCACCACCGAGACCGACCCGCGGGCCCTGCTGGAGCGCGTGCGCCAGCAGCCCGCCATGGCCGGGGCCGACCTGGCCGCCGAGGTCAGCACCCGCGAGCCCTACGAGGTCCTGCCGCCCGAGGGCGTGCCCGCCCGCTTCCACGTCGCCGCCGTGGACCTGGGCATCAAGGCCATGACCCCCCAGCGCCTGGCCGAGCGGGGGTGCCGGGTCACCGTGCTGCCCTCCACCGCCACCACCGAGGACATCCTCGCCCTGGACCCGGACGGGGTGTTCTTCAGCAACGGCCCCGGCGACCCCGCCACCGCAGACGGACCCGTCGCCGCCATGCGCGGCGTCCTGGAGGCGGGCAGGCCGCTCTTCGGCATCTGCTTCGGCAACCAGATCCTGGGCCGCGCCCTGGACCTGGGCACCTACAAGCTGCCCTTCGGGCACCGGGGCGTCAACCAGCCGGTGATCGACACCCGCTCCGGCAGGGTCGCCATCACCAGCCAGAACCACGGCTTCGCCGTCGACGCCCCCCTCGACACGCCCTTCGACACCCCCTACGGCCGGGCCGAGGTCAGCCACATCGGCCTCAACGACCGCGTCGTCGAGGGCCTGCGGCTGCTGGACCGCCCCGCGTTCAGCGTCCAGTTCCACCCGGAGGCCGCCGCCGGCCCCCACGACGCCGCCGAACTCTTCGACGCGTTCGTCGACCTGATGTCCGCCCAGCCCGCTCCGGCTGCCAAGTAGCAAGAGGAAGCAGAGCATGCCGCGCCGTAGTGACCTTTCATCCGTCCTCGTGATCGGCTCCGGTCCGATCGTGATCGGGCAGGCGGCCGAGTTCGACTACTCGGGCACCCAGGCCTGCCGGGTTCTGCGGGCCGAGGGCCTGCGGGTCATCCTGGTCAACTCCAACCCGGCCACGATCATGACCGACCCGGAGATCGCCGACGCCACCTACGTGGAGCCGATCACCACCGAGATGATCGAGAAGATCATCGCCAAGGAGCGCCCCGACGCGCTCCTGCCCACCCTGGGCGGCCAGACCGCCCTCAACGCCGCCGTCGCCCTGGACGAGGCGGGCATCCTCGCCAAGTACGGCGTCGAGCTCATCGGCGCCAACATCGAGGCCATCCAGTCCGGCGAGGACCGCGAGAGCTTCAAGGGCATCGTCGAGCGCATCGGCGGCGAGTCCGCCCGCTCGCGCATCTGCCACACCCTGGAGGAGTGCCTGGCCGCGGCCGAGGAGCTCTCCTACCCCGTCGTCGTGCGCCCCTCCTTCACCATGGGCGGCGCGGGCTCGGGCTTCGCCCACGACGAGACCGAGCTGCGCCGCATCGCCGGGCAGGGCCTGGCGCTCTCCCCGACCACCGAGGTGCTCCTGGAGGAGTCCATCCTCGGCTGGAAGGAGTACGAGCTGGAGCTGATGCGCGACACCAACGACAACGTCGTGGTCGTGTGCTCCATCGAGAACCTCGACCCCATGGGCGTGCACACCGGCGACTCCATCACCGTCGCCCCCGCCATGACCCTCACCGACCGCGAGTACCAGAAGCTGCGCGACATCGGCATCGCCGTCATCCGCGAGGTCGGCGTGGACACCGGCGGCTGCAACATCCAGTTCGCCGTCCACCCCACCACCGGCCGGGTCATCGTCATCGAGATGAACCCGCGCGTGTCGCGCTCCTCGGCGCTGGCCTCCAAGGCCACCGGCTTCCCGATCGCCAAGATCGCCGCCAAGCTCGCCGTCGGCTACACCCTGGACGAGATCCCCAACGACATCACCCGGGAGACCCCGGCCAGCTTCGAGCCCACGCTCGACTACGTCGTCGTCAAGGTGCCCCGCTTCGCCTTCGAGAAGTTCCCCGGCGCCGACCCCGGCCTGACCACCACGATGAAGTCGGTGGGCGAGGCCATGGCCATCGGCCGCTCCTTCCCCGAGGCCCTCCAGAAGGCCATGCGCTCCCTGGAGAAGAAGGGCGTCGGCCTGACCTGGGAGGGCCAGCCCGGCGACAAGGACGAGCTGCTGCGCCTGGCCGCCACCCCCACCGAGCACCGCCTGCGCCAGGTCCAGCAGGCCCTGCGCGCCGGGGCCACCGTCGAGGAGGTCCACGAGGCCACCCGCATCGACCCCTGGTTCGTGGACCAGATGCTGCGCCTGGAGGAGGCGGCCCGCGTCCTGGCCGACGCCCCCAAGCTCGACGCCGACCTGCTGCGCCAGGTCAAGGGACTGGGCTTCTCCGACCTCCAGATCGGCCAGATCACCGGACGCAGCGAGGACGTGGTCCGCGAACTGCGCCACGCCCTGGGCGTCCACCCCGTCTACCTGACCGTGGACACCTGCGCCGCCGAGTTCGAGGCCCGCACGCCCTACCTGTACTCCAGCTACGACGAGGAGACCGAGGTCCCCACGGGCGACCGCCCCAAGATCATCATCCTGGGCTCGGGACCCAACCGGATCGGCCAGGGCGTGGAGTTCGACTACTCCTGCGTCCACGCCTCCTTCGCCCTCTCCGACGCCGGGTACGAGACCGTGATGGTCAACTGCAACCCCGAGACGGTCTCCACCGACTACGACACCAGCGACCGGCTCTACTTCGAGCCGCTCACCCTGGAGGACGTGCTGGAGGTCGTGCGCGCCGAGCAGGCCGCCGGACCGGTCGCCGGGGTCATCGTCCAGCTGGGCGGCCAGACCCCGCTCGGCCTGGCCCGCCGCCTCAAGGACGCCGGGGTGCCCATCATCGGCACCAGCCCCGAGGCCATCGACCTGGCCGAGGACCGCGGCGAGTTCGGCAAGGTCCTGGCCGCCGCCGGGCTGCCCGCGCCCAAGTACGGCACCGCCCACTCCTTCGCCGAGGCCAAGGCCGCCGCGGACGAGATCGGCTACCCCGTCATGGTCCGCCCCTCCTACGTGCTGGGCGGCCGCGGCATGGAGATCGTCTACAGCGAGACGATGCTCGCCGACTACATCGAGCGCAACGCCGAGGTCAGCCCCGAGCACCCGGTGCTCATCGACCGCTTCCTCGACGATGCCATCGAGATCGACGTCGACGCCCTCTACGACGGCCGCGACCTGTACCTGGGCGGGGTCATGGAGCACATCGAGGAGGCCGGGATCCACTCCGGCGACTCGGCGTGCACCCTGCCCTCCATCACCCTGGGCCGCGAGGACATCGAGCGCATCCGCTACTCCACCGAGGCCATCGCCCGGGGCACGGGCGTGCGCGGGCTGATCAACGTCCAGTACGCGCTCGCCTCCGGCGTGCTCAACGTCCTGGAGGCCAACCCGCGCGCCTCGCGCACCGTGCCGTTCGTGTCCAAGGCCACCGCGGTGCCGCTGGCCAAGGCCGCCGCCCGCGTCATGGCCGGGAGCACCATCGCCGAACTGCGCGAGGAGGGCATGCTGCCCGCCAGCGGCGACGGCGGCGACCTGCCCGCGGACGCCCCGGTGTCGGTGAAGGAGGCGGTGCTGCCCTTCAACCGCTTCATCGACAAGGAGGGCGAGGGGGTCGACACCATCCTCGGCCCCGAGATGCGCTCCACCGGTGAGGTCATGGGCCTGGACACCGAGTTCGGCGCCGCGTACGCCAAGTCGCAGCTGGCCGTCAACGGCTCCCTGCCCGAACGGGGCCGGGTGTTCGTCTCGGTGGCCAACCGCGACAAGCGATCGATGATCTTCCCGGTCAAGCGCCTGGCCGACCTCGGCTTCGAGATCCTGGCCACCGAGGGCACCGCCGTGGTCCTGCGCCGCAACGGCGTGCACGCCACCGTGGTGCGCAAGCACAGCGAGGGCAGCGGCCCGGCGGGCGAGCCCACCATCGTCCAGCTCATCCACGCCGGGGGCGTCGACCTCATCGTCAACACTCCCTTCGGCAGCGCCGGGCAGGCAGGTCCGCGCCTGGACGGCTACGAGATCCGCACCGCGGCCGTGGTGCGCGGCGTGCCCAGCGTGACCACCGTGCAGGGCCTGGCCGCCGCGGTCCAGGCCATCGAGGCGCGGGTGCGCGGAGACGTCGGCGTGCGCTCCCTCCAGGAGCACGCGAGCACCCTCACCGCCAGCCGGGCCTAGCTGGGCCGCCTGGGACGGGGCGCCGTGGACGGTGTGTCCACGGCGCCCCCGCCTATACGGTTGGCGCACAGGACGACGCAGGAATCCCAGAGGGGGGAGGGCGGCGCCGACGCCCCGGTGTCCGCGACATCGGGCTCGGGCGCCACGACCTGATGAGCGACAACGGACCGGTGCAGACCAGGTGCCCCGTGCTGAACGTGCGCAGGGTGGACGCCTACTACGCCATCACCGTGGTCGCCCCGGGCATAGCCGAGCGGTTCCGCTCCGGGCAGTTCGTGTCGGTGGCCGTCGGCGGCGACCACTCCAGCACCCTGCTGCGCCGCCCCTTCGCCATCCACGACGTCAAACCCGACTACGGCGGCACCGTCGAGTTCCTGTTCTCGGTGCGCGGCGCCGGCACCGCCTGGCTGTCCGAGCGCCGCTCGCGCGACCTGCTGGACGTGGTCGGCCCCCTGGGCCGCCCCTTCCCGCTGCCCCGCGAGCCGGTCAACTGCGTGCTGGTGGGCGGGGGCTCGGGCAGCGCCCCGCTGTTCCCGCTCGCCCAGTCGCTGCGCAGACGCGGCTGCCGGGTGGACTTCGTGCTGGGCGCCGCCTCCGCCGACCGGGTGTTCAGCGCCATCACCGCCCGCCGCATCGCCGAGACGGCCGCCTTCACCACCGACGACGGCTCCTTCGGCACCCACGGCCGCGTCACCGACGTCCTGGGCAGGGTGATCGAGGACTGCCGCTCCGACGCCGTCTACGCCTGCGGCCCCATGCCGATGCTGCGCGCGGTCACCTCCGTGGCGGCCAGCCACGGCATCCCCGTCCAGGTGGCGGTGGAGGAGACCATGGCCTGCGGCACCGGGATCTGCATGACCTGCGTCATCCCGGTGGTGGGCGAGGACGGCATCACCCGCATGGTGCGCTCCTGTGTGGACGGCCCGGTCTTCCGGGGCGAGCAGGTGCGCTTCGACGACGTGGGCACGATCCCCTTCGACGCCCTGGGCGCCCCGGGCTGGAAGGGCTCCAGCGCGGCCCGCGCCGCGGAGACGGCCCGCGACATCGCCTGAGGGTCCCCCGGCTCCGCCCCGGGCCCGACCACCACCAAACAATGGGTGAGAGAGTGAACGCAGACCTCAGGACCCGGCTGGGCGGCTGGGAGCTGCCCAACCCCGTGGTGACCGCCGCCGGGTGCGCCGGAGCGGGCCGCGAGCTGGCCCAGTTCTTCGACATCGCCTCGATCGGCGCCGTCACCACCAAGTCGGTGATGCTGGAGCCCCACGCCGGGCGCCCGTCCCCGCGCATGGCGGAGACGCCCAGCGGGATGCTCAGCACGACGGGTATGCAGGGCCCGGGCGTGGACGTGTTCCTCCAACGGGACCTGCCCTGGCTGCTCTCCCGCGGCGGCCGGGCGATCGTCTCCGTCGCGGGCACCGGCATGGGTGAGTTCGGCGAGCTCGCCAGACGCGTCTCCGCCGCCGAGGGGGTCAGTGCGATCGAGGTCAACCTCTCCAGCCCGGACCCGTCCGACCCCGCGGGGCGCCGCTACGTCGACGACGCCGCCCAGGCCGCGGCGGTGGTGCGCACGGTGCGCTCCCACACCCGCTCGGGGCTGCCGGTGCTGGCCAAGCTCGCCGCCGACGTCCCCGACGTGGTGGAGTTGGCGGCCGCGTGCGTGGAGGCGCGCGCGGACGGGCTGTCCATGGTCAACACCGTGCGCGGCATGGCCGTGGACACCCGCACGCTGCGCCCGGCGGTCGCCGGGGGGATGGGCGGGCTGTCGGGACCGGCGATCCGCCCGCTGGCGGTGGGGTGCGTCTACCGGGTGCACGAGGCGATGCCGGACGTGCCCATCATCGGGATGGGCGGGGTCCGCACGGGCGCCGACGTGATGGAGTTCATGGCGGCCGGGGCCTCCGCTGTGGCGGTCGGCACGGTCAACTTCTCCGACCCCTCGGCGTGCGCCCGCGTGCTCCGCGAGTTCACCGAACTGCTGGAGGCCCGCGGGCTGAGACGGGCCGCCGACCTGGTGGGCGCCGCCCACCGGACGGGCGTGGGGGCGTGACAGGCCGGGTGCGCGGCGCACAAGGGCCCTGACCGGCCTGAACGGCGTTCAGATGGCGCTGTGCGACCAAACGCGCGCAATTGGTCTCTACCACTGCTCTGGCGACTACGACCCGCCTGCGGCCGCCTGGGAGGCCGTTACGGGGAAGTGACACGGGTGGGGCGCATGAAGCGGCTCATCCGGGGAACCGCACACCTTGATGGTGTGCACATGACAACGAACGTGCATTCTCAGGTGCCGCGGTAAGCACGTCCGCAAGTACGTCCGTGCCTTGCACGCGCCGACTCCGGTCGGCGGCACACGATGGGAGATACCGACATGACCGAGACCACCGCGCCCTCCGCGCCCATCGCCGTGGCGCTCGATGCCAGGAACCTGGAGACCGCGGCCACCTGGGCCTCCGCGGTCGCGCCGCACGTGAGCACGGTCAAGGTGGGCCTGGAGCTGTACCTGCGCTACGGGCCCGACGTGGTCAGCGCGGTGCGCGGCGCCAGCCGGCTGGGGGTCTTCCTCGACCTGAAGCTGCACGACATCCCGGCCACGGTCGCCGGTGCCGCGCGCAGCGTCGCGGGCCTGCGGCCCTCGATCCTGACCGTGCACGCCGGGGGAGGGGCGGACATGATCCGGGCCGCGGTGGAGGCCGCGGCGGAGACCAGGATCGCCGCCGTGACGGTGCTCACCTCGATGGACGAGGACGACCTGGAGCAGGTGGGGCTGCTCGGTCCGGCCCGCGACGCGGTGCGGCGCCTGGCGGTCCTGGCGGTGGGCGCCGGGGCCCGCGCGCTGGTCTGCTCGCCGCAGGAGGTGGCCCTGCTCCGCTCCGAGGTCGGGCCGGACGTCACCCTCATCACGCCGGGAGTGCGCCCGGCGGGGGCGGACAGGGGCGACCAGTCGCGCGTGGCGACCCCGGAGGAGGCCGTGGCGGCCGGTGCGGACCTGTTGGTCATCGGCCGTCCCATCACCCGCGCGCCGGACCCGGGCGCGGCGGCGGCCTCCCTCGCGGCGGCCGTGCGGAGGGCGGGTGTCCGCGTCTAGGGAGCGAAGGGGAAGGGGGCCGCGCGGGTGCCCTTCGACGGTGTCGGAAGGTGCTGGGCGAAGGGATCGACGGAACAGGGAGACGAACCAGTGCACGGGGTCCCACGGGTCCGATTATGTGTCACTGTCGGTCACTAATTTGGTGTGTCCGAAATTCGTCGAGCACTGCCGAGAGTGACCCGCGTCACCCCTGCGTGACCTGCGCTGGTGACACCCTCCACACCTCCTCCAATCGGGACCAAAGTCCTGGTTTTCGTCTCCGAATGCAGTCGGTTAACAACTCTCAGTAGTTAGTTCGACGAAATAGCCGCTGAAAGGGCACTTTGCGTTGCCTAACAGGGGTCAGACCTACTAACTTGCGCAGGCGTCCGCCCTCTACAAACGAGTAGAAAACCGAGGTGACCCGGCGTGGCCCTTCCTCCCCTGACACCCGAACAGCGCACCGCGGCTCTGGCCAAGGCCGCCAAGGCCAGAAAAGAGCGCGCGGAGGTCAAGAACAAGCTGAAGAACGGCGGCATCTCGCTGTCCGAGGTCCTTTCCAACGGCCTCAAGGACGACGTCATCGGCAAGATGAAGGTTTCGGCTCTGCTCGAATCCCTTCCCGGCGTCGGCAAGGTCCGGGCCAAGCAGATCATGGAGCGGCTCAACATCGCTGAGTCGCGCCGTGTCCGCGGTCTGGGAACCAACCAGCGCGCCGCCCTCGAGGCCGAGTTCGGCGACCTCACCAAGTAGCACCAGGCAGTACCCGCAGCACCGAGCAGTACCGAGCAGCACCTGAACGCAGTGCACCGGTCCGCCGCGTCCCCCACAGTCGCGGCGCACACCACGCCGCGACAGCGGCCGACCCCCGGTGAGCTCTGGCCGGGCCGCGGCCGGCGGACGGGTGGCCCCAGGCCACGACCGTCCGTCGCGCCGCGGCCCCGCACTTACCCCGGGCGCGGTGCGTTTTGAGGTGGGTCATGACCGTTCGCCGCACCGCGGCCCCGCACTTACCCCGGGCGCGGTGCGTTTTGAGGTGGGTCATGACCGTCCGCCGCACCGCGGCCCGGTGGTATAAAGGAAGCTTCCCGCGACCGTACGCGGACACCCCGCACACCAGACCGCCCGCACGGTGACGGCGCCCGGACCTGTTCCGGCTCGCCGGAGCGCGACGCGAGGGCCACGGCCCCGCCCGTGGCGGACGGGCCCGAAGGGAAGCCTCGAACACACATGCCCGATCCCGGATCCCAGTCCCGCCCGGCGCAGAAGCGGTTGACCGTTCTGTCCGGACCCTCGGGTGTGGGCAAGAGCACGGTGGTGGCCCACCTGCGCCGTGAGAACCCCGACGTGTGGCTCTCGGTCTCGGTCACCACGCGCGGGCCCCGCCCGGGCGAACAGGACGGCGTCCAGTACCACTTCGTCACCGACGAGGAGTTCGACCGCCTCGTCGCCGAGGACCAGCTCCTGGAGTGGGCCCAGTTCGCGGGCAACCGCTACGGCACCCCGCGTCGACCCGTCGAGGAGCGCCTGCGCGCCGGAGTGCCCGTCCTGCTGGAGATCGAACTCCAGGGCGCCCGCCAGGTGCGCGCTTCCATGCCCGACGCCCTGCACGTCTTCCTCGCTCCGCCCTCCTGGGAGGAGCTGGTGCGCCGCCTCACCGGACGCGGCACCGAGTCCGACGAGGTCATCCAGCGCCGCCTGGACGTGGCCAGGGTCGAGCTGGCCGCCGAGAAGGAGTTCGACACCACCCTCGTCAACACGTCCGTGCAGGAAGTGGGCGACGAGCTGCTAGCGTTGATCACCGCGCCCAAGGTGTGATAGCGGCCGGGCCCGAGGCCCGCGCCACCCGCGCCGCGCCGGGAACCGTCCCGACGGCGCCCCAACGTCCGTCCACCGCGGCTCCGCGACGAGCCGCGGACCATTCCTGGGGGTAATGAAGTGGCTGGTACCGAGCCCGTCGCCGAAGGCATCACCAACCCGCCGATCGACGATCTGCTGGAGCTGGTGGACAGCAAGTACAGCCTGGTCACCATGGCCTCCAAGCGGGCCCGCCAGATCAACGCCTACTACGCCCAGCTGGGCGAGGGCCTGCTGGAGTACGTCGGCCCGCTGGTGGAGACCCAGGTCCAGGAGAAGTCGCTGTCCATCGCCCTGCGCGAGGTCAGGTCGGGCCTGCTCACCGCTGAGCCCTACGAAGGTTCCTGAGGCCCTGTCGCCGCGTGCCCACAAGCCCGCCCGCCGCGCCCCCGGCGCGCGCGGGGCGGCCGGGGGCTGGTAGAACTCCTTTCTGTGAGTGACACAGACGTTCCCCGCGTGGTCCTCGGCGTCGGCGGCGGCATCGCCGCCTACAAGGTCTGCGAACTGCTGCGCCGCCTGACCGAGTCCGGCCACCGGGTCCGGGTCGTGCCCACCGCCGAGGCCCTGCGCTTCGTCGGTGAGCCCACCTGGGCCGCCCTGTCCGGCCAGCCCGTCGCCACCGGAGTGTGGGACGGGGTCCACGAGGTCCCGCACGTGCGCATCGGCCAGGAGGCCGACCTGGTGTTCGTGGCCCCGGCCACCGCCAACATCCTGGCCAGGGCCGCCGCGGGCCTGGCCGACGACCTGCTCACCAACACCCTGCTCACCGCGCGCTGTCCGGTGGTGTTCGCGCCCGCGATGCACACCGAGATGTGGGAGCACCCCGCCACGCGGGCCAACGTGGCCACCCTGCGCTCGCGCGGCGCCGTCGTCCTCGACCCGGCCGTGGGCCGCCTGACCGGTGCCGACACCGGACGAGGGCGCCTGCCCGAGCCCTCCGAGCTGTTCGAGGCCGCCCGCCTCGTGCTGCGCCGCGGCGCGGCCGCCCCCGACCTCGCCGGACGGCGCGTGGTGGTCTCCGCGGGCGGCACCCGCGAGGCCGTCGACCCGGTCCGCTTCCTGGGCAACCACTCCTCGGGCAAACAGGGGTACGCCCTGGCACGCACCGCCGCCGCCCGCGGGGCCGACGTGACCCTGGTCGCCGCCAACGTCTCCCTGCCCGACCCGGCCGGGGTGCGCGTGGTGCGCGCGGGCTCGGCCGTGGAACTGGCCGAGGCCATGGAGGCCGAACGCGTCGGCGCGGACGCGATCGTGATGAGCGCCGCGGTGGCCGACTTCCGTCCGGTCGCCAGTGCCGCCTCCAAGATCAAGAAGAGGCCCGGCGCGGCGCCCGCGCCCATCGAACTGGCCGAGAACCCCGACATCCTCGCCGGGCTGGTCGCCTCCCGCGACGCCGAGGGACTGGCGCAGACCGTCGTGGGCTTCGCCGCCGAGACCGACGACGTGATCGCCAACGGCCGCGCCAAACTGGCCCGCAAGGGCTGCGACCTGCTCGTGGTCAACCAGGTCGGCGGCGGGCGCGCGTTCGGCACCGAGGACAACCAGGCCGTCATCCTGGGCTCGGACGGCACCGCGGTGGACGTGCCCACCGGCCCCAAGGAGGACCTCGCCGACCGGATCTGGGACCTGCTCCTGCCGCGCCTGGGCTAGGTACCGCGGGTCCCCGGCGCCCCGGAGCGGGCGGCGGTCGCCGGGGCCCGGCCTGGTGGAACCACGTGTGCCCAGGACTGGATTCCCACCGCCGAGTACGTCAGACTTCAACGTGCACCCGTGACGACCGGGGAGGTCGGCCGCGGGGTGCCCGCCCCCAGCGGTCCCGTTACAGTGGACCAATAACCAACCCCGTCGGTCGGTATTGGCCGCCCCGGCAGGCAGCCGGGGGCGCCCGTGCCGCACCGGTACATGTCAGCCAGCAGCCGCTGCAAGGAGTCACGCAACGTGTCCCGCCGCCTTTTCACCTCCGAGTCGGTCACCGAAGGCCATCCCGACAAGATGGCCGACCAGATCAGTGACGCGATCCTCGACGCGATGCTCACCCATGACCCGCGCAGCCGGGTCGCGGTCGAGACGCTGATCACCACCGGTCAGGTCCACATCGCGGGCGAGGTCACCACCCAGACCTACGTCGACATCCCCGCCATCGTGCGCGGAAAGATCCTCGAGATCGGCTACGACTCCTCCGCCAAGGGGTTCGACGGTGACTCCTGCGGGGTCAACGTCTCCATCGACGCGCAGTCCCCCGACATCGCCCAGGGCGTCGACACCGCCTACGAGGCGCGCGTCGACAACGAGGACGACGTCCTCAACCGGCAGGGGGCGGGCGACCAGGGCCTGATGTTCGGCTACGCCAACCGCGAGACCCCCGAGCTCATGCCGCTGCCGATCAAGCTGGCGCACTCCCTCTCCGAGCGCCTGGCCGGGGTCCGCCGCAACGGCACGGTGCCCTACCTGCGCCCGGACGGCAAGACCCAGGTCACGGTCGAGTACGACGGCCAGACCCCGGTCCGCCTGGACACCGTCGTGGTCTCCAGCCAGCACTCGGCCGACATCAACCTCGACGAGATGCTCGCCCCCGACATCCGCGAGCACGTCATCGAGCCGGTCGTGGCCGCCTACGGCCTGGAGTCCGACGACTACCGGCTCCTGGTCAACCCGACCGGCCGGTTCGAGATCGGCGGCCCCATGGGCGACGCCGGGCTCACGGGCCGCAAGATCATCGTGGACACCTACGGCGGCTACGCCCGCCACGGCGGCGGCGCCTTCTCCGGCAAGGACCCGTCGAAGGTGGACCGCTCGGCCGCCTACGCCACCCGCTGGGTCGCCAAGAACATCGTCGCGGCCGAGATCGCCGAGCGCGTCGAGGTCCAGGTCGCCTACGCCATCGGCAAGGCGCACCCGGTCGGCGTGTTCATCGAGACCTTCGGCACCGAGAAGGTCGCCCCGGAGCTGATCGAGAAGGCGGTCAAGGAGGTCTTCGACCTGCGTCCGGCCGCCATCGTGCGCGACCTGGACCTGCTGCGTCCGATCTACTCCCGGACCGCCGCCTACGGCCACTTCGGCCGTGAACTGCCCGAGTTCACGTGGGAGAGCACCGAGCGCGCCGCCGCGCTGCGCTCCTTCGTGGGCGCCTGACCCGCACCCGTAGCGCCGGTCCCCGCGGGGACCTCCAGGGCGCGTACGGCCGTCACCGGCCGTGCGCGCCCTCGTGCGTGTTCCGGGTTCCTCCGCATGGCGCACGATCGAAGTGACTACTCCGTGTTATTCCATATAGACGTAATGTCATTTCTGTGCTCGTACGCGGAGGAGACCATGGCCGTAGCAACGGCGGTGTCTGCGATGGGGCTGGTGGCCCTGCTCGCCCTGCCCGGCGCCCACCACGCACCCGGCGAGCCGGGAGGCGGCGGAGGGGAGGTCGTGCCCGGCGCGGACAGCCTGCACGTGGCCCTGGAGTCCCGCGCCGACGCGCAGCGGCCGGGTCCGGGCGACCGGATCCACTACACGGTCAACGTGCGCAATGCCGGTGGGAAGGCGGTGTCCGGCGCCGAGATCGTGCAGTTCCTCCCTCCGACGGTGCGCTACGTCTCGGGGACGTCCGGGGCCGAGGCGGGGGAGGGGCGGGTAACCTGGTCGCGGTCCCTGGAACCCGGCGACCGCGCGACCATGCGGTTCACCGGCGAGATCACCGCGGTCCGCGGCGGGGGACTGCACCCGGTCGCCACGGTCTGCGCGCGCCCGGAGCCGGGAGCGGTGCTGGTCTCCTGCGACGCCGCCGTGCACCGGGTCCACGGTGTGGTGCCGCCGGTGTGGGTGGTCACGGCACTGGCCTTCGCGGCCTCCGTGGCGCTGTGCGTCGGCGGCCTGGTGCGCCACCGCGACACCCGGGCGCGGTGGGAGCGGGAGCCCGGGCAGGAGACGGTCCTCGCGGCTGCGGAGAAGCCCGAACCGCGAGAGGCGCCCGAGGCCGTCCGCGTACCCGCCCTCGGGACGGAGCCGGAGCCCGAGGCCGGTCCCCGGACCGAGCGGGAGCGCGTACCCGCCGAGTCCGCACCCGAGCCCGCGGAGGAGCCCGAGTCCGCGGAGGCACCCGAACCGGTCGCCGGACCGCGCGCCTGACACGCGGACGGGCCGCGCCCCCGCCGGGGAGCGCGGCCCGTCCGGGGGCTCAGCTCAGCTCGTCGAGGGCCTTCTCCGCCTCGGCCAGCCACGAGCGGCGGGCCTCCAGCGCGTCCTCGTACTCCCTGACCCGGCGCTCGTCACCCTTCTCCCTGGCCTTGTCCAGCTTGGCCTCCAGGTCGGCGATCGCCGACGCCAGCTGGGCGGCCGTGTCCCTGGCGCGGG
>NZ_CBDRFA010000060.1:0-54315 GCF_965343085.1 Nocardiopsis synnemataformans
CCACATCAACACAAGGAGGCAACTGCGCGTGGAAGGCAGACGCGGCATCACGCTGAAGGACATCGCCGCCAAGTACGGCGTGAGCCCGGACGGGGTGGCGACCTGGACGCTCCGGCCCGAGTGGAAGAAGCGTGTCCGGGTCATAGGGACCCTCGGGCGAGCCAACGAGTACCACCCCAAGGACGTCGACGCGCTGGTGCGTGAGTGGATGTGGCTGCCGCCGACGCAGACCAACATCCCTCGCGGGCAGTTGCTGACGCTGAAGGAGATCGCCGAGTACACCGGCATCGGCTATGCCACGGTCCGTTCCGATGCGGTGGGCAGCGAGGAAAGGCCCAGCCGCCTAGGGGAGCCGGACGACGTTCAAGGGCGTGCCCGGCTGTGGCGCCGGGAGACGGTGGACAAGCGCTACCGCGGCAAGCAGCTGCGCCGACGCAAACCCAAGGGTGAGGTGAAATGACGTAGTGGTGTGGTTAACTAAGTGTGCTGGTGGGGGGTGGCACCTCACCAACACCCGACACCGACCACACCCGCCCAGGAGGCGCACCATGGCCCACAACCCGACCACCGTCGAGGCCGCCTGCATCAACGCCTGCACCACCGGCTGCACCAACGGCACCTACGCCCGACGCGTCGAGTACGGGCCCGGCCGCGCCGACTACCTCACCATCCAGTGCGCCTGCCGCGGCACCGAGTGCCTCTCCTGCCAGTACGGCTTTCCCTGCGAGGTCAACGGCACCCAGTACGCCGACCCCGAGGCCGACCCGTGGGCGGACCTAGACGAGGAGTAGAACACCACCGTGGCCCTCCCCTCCTGCTCTGGGGGGAGGGCCACAGGCATCTTCGCTAAACCGCCCGCGCCCGGGCGCCTGCTCCGATAACGTCCTGAGTGCCCGATGCACAGGGGGAAGCGCGCATCCAACCGCCTGTGCGTGCTGACGCATCGGCTCCGGCGGGCCGGACGCTCGTGCCCGTGCCCCGGCCCGCCACACCCCTTCTACTCGGCCCCCTCGCGCGCCCCGGCCGCACAGTGAGCATCGATCGCCTCGGCCAGGCTCCTCAGCCCCCCGCTGATCTGCTCCGGCCTCAACGCCACCTCCACCTCCAGATCAGTGCCCGGCTGCGCGTCCTCCAGGTCCACATCCACCCCCACGTCGAACGTGCCCGCAGACGCCTCGACGCCCCCCATGCGCAGCACGACCTCCACCTGCATCTGAGCGACCTTCACTGCTTCCCCTCCTGCGCCTTCTTCGGGCCCTTCGTCAGGCGCCGCACCCGGCCGCCGGCCATCGCGACCACCGAGTCCGCCTGCGGCTTGGAGCGGTACGGCTTCACCGATCCGTCGGGGAAAACCACCTCCCACTCCTCGTCGCCAGCCATCACCGCACGGTCCTGCGGGGCCGTGTCGGCCGTCATCCCTGTTCGCCTGCGCCCACCACAATTGCATCCCATAAAACCCCCCGGCCTATCAAAAACAATAGTTTCTAAAAGTCGTTTTACCGATTTGCGTGTGCGAGTGGAAAAGGGCGTCTCGTGCACCTATAACCTGCGCGTGTGCCAGACCTGATCACTCTTATTGTCGCCGCCGGGGCGACTGCCAGGATCACCCGCCTCGTGGTCGCTGACACCATTTCTGAACCCGTGCGCCGGTGGGCCCTGCCCCGCATCGCCCGCGGCCGCGCCGACCGCGCACGCATCGCCCGCGGAGAACAGGCCCCACCCCCCTCAGGCCTGCGCGCAGCCCTGGTCACTCTCCTGACGTGCCACTGGTGCGCGAGCGTGTGGATCGCCGCCGCCGTCACCGCCGCGGCCTGGGCCAGCGGCGGCCACTGGGCCTTCACTGCCCCATGCGCCGCCCTCGCCATCGCCTACCTCGTCGGCTTCGTCGCCGACCACGAAAGGGAGTAGGCGATGCCCAAAGAGAGGATCAGAGAAGGAGGGGTATTCCGCCATTTCCGTCGAGGAACAGCGGAAAAGAACGGGGTCTCGGTCACCCGAGACGTCACCGTCGCCTCAGCCGCCCTGGTCAGCGACAAGCAGATCAAGCGCGCCGTCGCACGTAAGGACTGGCAAAAAGAACTCTGGGACTACTTCGACACGATCGGTGAACTGCGCTACTCGGTGCGCTGGCTCGCCAACGCCATCTCCCGCTGCACCCTCTACGTCGGCGAGTACACCGAGGAAGGCTCCGAACCCACACCCCTCACCGGCTCCGCCGCGCAGACGCTGCCCTGCCAACTCCTGGACGACCTGTACTACGGGCCCATCGGCCAGTCCGACATGCTGCGCCGCCTGTCCCTGCACCTGTCCGTGCCAGGGGAGTCCTACCTGGTCGGTATCGACCCCGACCCCGAACAGGGCATCACCGAACCCGCCTGGTACGTCGCCTCCAACGAAGAGCTCAAGGCCAACGGCAACAAGGTCACCCTGATCCGGCCTGAGACGGGTGAGCCGATCACGCTCACACCGGAGAACTCCACGGTCATCCGCCTGTGGACCCCCCACCCCCGCAACGCGTGGGAGTCCGACTCCGCGGTGCGCGCGACCATCCCCGTGCTGCGCGAGATCAAGGGCCTGTCCGACCACATCGCCGCCACCGTGGACTCCCGGCTCGCAGGCGCCGGCATCTTCGTCGTCCCCCAGGGCGCGTCCCTGCCCACCCCCGCGGCCGCCGACGCCACCGCGGTCCAGGAGGACCCGGACGAGGACATCCTGGGCGCCCTCACCACGGCGATGCTCACCGCGATCGAAGACCGCGACGACGCCTCCGCCGTGGTGCCCATCGTCATCCAAGTCCCCGACGACTCCATCTCCAAGTTCCAGCACATCAACTTCTCCAGCGAGCTCTCCGACAAGGTCTCCCAGATGCGCCGGGACGCCCTGGAGCGCTTCGCTACCGGCGCGGACCTGCCCAAGGAGGTCGTGACCGGCGCCGGGAACGCCAACCACTGGGGCGCCTGGCAGATCGAGGAGAGCAGCATCAAGCTGCACGTGGAACCGCTCATGGCGGTGATCTGCGACGCCCTCACCCGCCAGTACCTGTGGCCTGCCCTGCGCACCCACGGCGTACAGGACCCTGAGCAGTGGGTGGTCTGGTACAACCCCAGCGAGCTGTCCCAGCGCCCCAACAAGTCCGCGGAGTCGCTCGCCCTGTGGGACAAGGGCCTGCTCTCCGACGCCGCTACCCTGCGCGAGAACGGGTTCGCCGCCACCGACGCCCCCTCCCCGGCCGAGCACCAGCGGTGGCTGGCCGAGCGCCTCCTGCTGACGCGCCCCAGTTCCTCCGGCCTGCCCCAAGGGACCACCGCGGCCGAGATCAGCGCCGAGGACGGCTACGACCGCACCGCGCCCGCCCTGGTCGCGGCCATCACCACCGACCCCGGCCACATCGACCCCTGGTGGGTCAGCGCCGTCGAACAAGCAGCCCTGCGCGTCATGGAGCTGGCCGGCAACCGCTGGCTGGGCCGTCAGACCAAGCGCTTCCGCGCCGAGAACGACCTGCGCTCCCACCCCTCCTGGGACCTGCACACCCGCATCGGCGACACCCCCACCATCGAGGAGATCGACACCCACCTGCTGCGCGCAGACGCCCTCGCCGCGGCCGCCGTGTCGTTCAGCCCCTCAGTGCTGAACGCCCTCGACTCCTACTGCCGCCACCTGCTGACCACCCGCACCTCCCACAGCCGGGCCCTGCTCACCGGGTGGCTCGTCGAGAACGGCTGCACTCCGGCCTCCTCACTACCGACCGCCGCCTAGCACGGAGAGGGCGATGTACGACAGCAGCCGCACCCTGGAGCGCGCCGAGCGCAACGTCGGCGCGGCCGTTGACGACGCGTTCGCCGCCTACCTGCGCCAGGTCCGTCGTGACGTCCTGGGCGAGGACACCGTTACCGCGGACGCTTCCCCGGCCGACCTGCCGCCCAACCTGGACGCCTGGCCCTCGTCCAACGTGTGGATCGAGCTGGTGCGCCGCTTCATCGCTCCGGCCATCGCCGCGGCGTTTGGACTCGCCTTCGACACCGCGGCCCGCGCCGACCTGCACCAGTTCCACCGCTACCAGCAGACGTTCATGGACCAGGTCTTCGACCGGCTCAGCGCGTCGCTGTGGCCCGACACCGCTTTCGAGGCCGTGCGCGGGGACCTGGCCGAAGGCCTCGACGCCGGAGAGTCCATCCCCCAGCTGCGCGAGCGCGTCGGCGCCGCCCTGGGCGTGGACCGGTTCGGGTACCTGGCCGAGCGCATCGCCCGCACCGAGGCCCACACCGCGACCGAAGGCGGATCCTGGTCAGCGCACATGGCCTGGGCCGACCTCTCCGGCGAAGAGCTCTACCAGCTGTGGGACTCCACCCGCGACGGCCGCACCCGCCTCACCCACCAGCTCGCGCACAACCAGATCGTGCCCCTGGGAGGCCGCTTCCTCGTCGGCGGAGCCAGCCTGGCCTACCCCGGTGATCCCACCGGCCTACCGCAGGAGGTCATCAACTGCCGGTGCTCGACCCTCGTGGGCAGCCGGGACGAGGTCAGCAACCTGGCCGACCTCAGCCCCGAGGACCTGCCCGTGCAAGCGCCCGAGCAGCTCCCGCTGTTCGCGCGGTCCGTGGCCCACGTCCAGGACCGCACCAGCCCCCTCGTCCTTCACCCCGCAGCGGAAAGAGCACACCGATGGACCGCACCCCAGCCCACAACAACAGCCGTCGCCGCCGCACCCAGTACGGGTCCCAAGGTGGCCTCGACGAGCCTGCCTTCGAACCCGACGCGTCCGCCTGGACGGATGCGTGTGACAGCAGCAACGACAGCGCCAGCGACGCCGGCGCCGAGTGATCCCGGAGACGTCATGACCGAGACCGTGGCTGAACCCGCAGAGCCTGTGGCCCCCGTGCAGCGGCTGTTCTGGCGGGCCGCGATGGTGCCGCTCGACACCCGCGCGGACTACCGCATCATCACCAGCCCCAAGGACGGGCTGGTCAAGAAGACCTCGCTCTCCTGGCTGAAGTGGCAGGAGCGCACCGCACCCGGCCACGACGCCGCCGTGGCGATCGGCCGCGCCGACCGGGTGTGGGTGGAAGACGGGTGGCTGTGGGGCGAAGGCGAATGGGACCTGAAGGACCCCGACGCCCTGCGCGTGATCGACAAGATCGAGCGTGACTTCGCCGGGACACTGTCGGTGGACCTGCGCGACGGCTGGGCCGAGGAGATCATCGTCGACCGCGACGGCCACATCATCGCCGAGGAGGACCTGCCCGACGACTTCGACGAGCTGTACACCCTCTTCAACACCGGCCAGCTCCAGTTCATGATGCGCGTTCACGACTGGCGGTTCGAGGGCGTCACGCTGGTCCAGTCCCCGGCCTACTACACCTCCCGCATCTGGATCGTGCGCCCCGAGCAGGGCGCCCTGACCGCCGCGGCGACCGGCGATGAAACCCTGCCGCTGGCCGACCGCGACCGGGACTGGGACGGCGACGCCGCCAAGCGCCGCCTGGCCGACGCTGGCAGGCTCAACGCCGGGTGCTTCTGGCGCACCGACGACGCCGACCCGGACAGCGACATCCAGAACGACTACAAGCTGCCCTTCGCTGACATCGTCGACGGCGAACTCATGGCCGTCCCGGCAGGGATCATGGCCGTGGCCAACGTCCTGCAGGGCGGCATGGGCGGCGTGGACCTGCCCGAGGACGACCGCGACGAGATCCGTGACCGGGTCGAGGACTACTACGAGCACATGGCCGAGGAGTTCGACGACCCCGACCTGAAGGCCCCCTGGGAAGACGATGACGATGAGGACGAGGCGATGACGGCCGCCGCGAACACCGCGGTGCTCACCGCCGCCGCCGGGATCGCTACCGAGACCACCACCTGGGCTGAGCAGGTCGCCGCGAACATCCCCATGGAGCCCCCGGCCGAGTGGTTCACCAACCCCGAGCTGGCCAGCCCCACGAAGGTGCGCGTCACCGACCACGGCCGCGTCTACGGGCACATCGCCACCTGGGACACCAACCACGTCGGGTTCCCCGGCCAGAGCGTACGGCCGCCGCGCTCCCAGACCAGCTACGCCCACTTCCAGCGCAACCGGGTCCGCTGCGCCGACGGCACCACGGTGTGGACCGGCACGCTGGTCATGGGCACCGGCCACGCCGACACCCGCGTCTCCAGCTCGGCGGCTGCCGCCCACTACGACGACACCGGCTACGCCGTGGCCGACGTCGTGTGCGGCGAGGACGAGACCGGCATCTGGTTCTCGGGCTGCCTGAAGCCGGGCGCGAGCCCCCTGCAGGTCCTGACCCTGGACCGGTACTCGGTCTCGGGCGACTGGCGCCAAGGGGAACTCGTCGGTGTGTGCGTGGTCAACGTCCCCGGCTTCCCCATCAGCGAGAACGAACTGTCGCTGGTGGCAGCGGCCTCCGGCGGCGGCATCCTGCCGACCGTGCGCCTCCAGGCCCGCTACGACGGCGCCGACCCCGTCGCCCTGGTGGCCTCCGGCGTCATCGCCCCCGCACGCACCGCCACGGCCGCGACCGTGCACGAGCGCGTGGACCTGGAGCGGCTGCACCAGCGCCTGGACGAGATCCCCGCCCAGGTCTACACCGCGACCGTGCGCGCCCAGCGCGAGTCCGCGGAGCTCGCCGAGCTCGCCAGGCAGGTCGACCAGGACGCCTTCCAGGCGATGGCCGAGCAGATGGGAGTCGTGTGATGGGATGCGGGTGCGGGAACCGAACCGCGGCCACCTCCGCCCAGCAGATCGCCCGACGCGCCCCGAAGGCGGGGGACTGGGAGGTCCTGGACTACCAGGGCCAGCGCGTGCAGATCTACAAGGGCCGCGACGCCGAACGCCTGGCCACTCGCCACGGCCTCAATATCGGCGGGAGCTGGCGCAAGATCACCGAAGATGATGTGACCGGCGAAAACACACCTGCGGCTGTATAATCGCCGCAGAATCGGACCGCTGACCGTGACAAGTTCCGAGCGGCCCTACTCTTCAACTTCACACCGTTGTGTGCTGTCTGCGCGGAAGTGCCGGGCACGGAAAACCGACCGTTTTCACGTGCAAAGGCCCTGCCATGACTGTTCTCGAAACCCTCCTGTCCCGTATCCAGGAGGCGGATTCCTCCGGGACCACCGTCAGCCACGACGCGCTGTGCGACGAGGTCCGCTCCTACGTCAACTCGGCCGCCGGGTCCGACATCCACCTGGGCGACGAACTCCAGGTGGTCGCCCGCCACTACGGCGACCTGTACAACCACGGCGACTACGACCCCGCCCACGCGCCGGACATGCGTCGCCTGGCCGCCGCGCAGAAGGCCATCAAGGCCGTCTTCAACGAGCAGAAGGACGAGCGGGCCAAGCTCGACGCGGAGCTGGCCGCGGTCGCCGACGACGTTCTCAACCCCGACGGCGCTGAGGCCCCGGCCGAGGAGGACACCCCGGCTGAGGACGCCCCGGCCGCGGAAGAGGACACCGACGAGGGTGAGCAGGAGGTCGGCGAGCAGGTCGTCATCGAGCAGCCGCCGACCCCGGCCAGCCCGGAACCGGTCGTGGCCTCCGCCCCGCGGATCCGGCCCGCCCCGGTGCCGGTGCGCCGCCCCTCCGCGATCGGTCCCAACCGTGCGGCCCGCCCCTCGGCCGAGGGCACCGCCAAGCGTTGGTACTCCGTCGTGGCAGCCGCGGACGTGCCCCGCACCACCGCCGGGTCCGTGCTGAGCATGTTCGACCTGGCCAACGCTGCCATCAGGAAGTTCAGCAGCATGCCCATCGGGCAGCGCAACGTCCCCATCCAGCAGCAGCCGTTGGCGCTGATCAAGAACAGCTTCGCGCACGACCTGACCACCTACGGCGACAGCCGCGACCAGGAGGTCATCGACCGCGTCTCCGACGAGAAGCGCCTGCCGGGCGGCTCCCTGGTGGCCGCGGTCAAGCAGGCCAACGACGCCCTGGTCGCCGACATCTCCGGCGGCTGCTGCACCGAGGCCTCCTCCGACGTGTGGTGCGCGCCCTCCGAAACCGACTACACGCTGTGCCCGCCGCTGGCCTCCACCGAGGGCATGGTGGACCTGCCGACGATCCCGATCAACCGCGGCGGCATCAAGTACCCGGTGTGGCCGATGGCGCCGATGGACTGGCACGGGGTCAACCACCCCAACAGCTGCGAGACGCCGCTGGCTCCCAACCACTTCGTGGACAACCCCAAGACGTGCATCGAGGGGCCCTGCCCGACCTGGGTTGAGGAGCGCCTCAGCGTGGAGCACCTGTGCATCGAGGGAGACTTCCTGCGCGAGCGCGGCTACCCCGAGCTCACCCAGCGCTTCGTCGAAGACAGCATGGTGGCGCACGCCCACTACATGAACGGCGTCTACCTCGCCGACATCTTCAACCGCTCCGACGCGCTGGCCCCGTTCAACGTGACCACGGACGGCATCGGCAGCGTCAGCGACTCGGTGATGGACCAGATCGGGCTGCTCGTCGCCTGGTTCCGGGAGCGGTACAAGGTCGCGGAGGGCACCACCATGGAGGGCATCGCCCCCCGGTGGTTCCGCACCTACATCAAGGCCGACATCGCGCGAAAGAACAACCGTCCCTTCGCTACGGTCACCAACGCCGAGGTCGACGAGCTCTTCGCCGCCTACAACGCGCGCATGCAGTGGGTCCTGGACACCGAGGGCATCGACCCGACCGCGACCCTGCCCAACGGGGCCTCCGTGGACGGGCGCATCATGCCCGGCACCTGGGCGCCGTCGGTGGAGATCGTGCTGTACCCCGCGGGCAGCTGGGTCTTGGGGCAGCAGGACGTCATCCAGCTCGACACCGTCTACGACTCCACCAAGCTGTCCACCAACAAGTACACCTCCCTCTTCTACGAGGCCGGGTGGTTGCTGCTGAACCGCTGCAACCGGTCCTTCCGTATCCGCCTGGACGGGCTGTGCCGCAACGGCGGCGTCGGCGCGCCGGTGACCATCACCTGCCCGCAGCCCACCGTCCCGACCCCGACCCCCGAGCCGGAGCCGGACCCGGGCACGCAGACCCTGGCGGCCGCGACGAACACCCCCACGCCGTCGTTCAGCGTCGAGGCCTCCGTCGACACCGAGAACTCGACCAAGTCCAGCAAGTCCAGCAAGTCCAACAAGAGCTGACCACCCCAGCGCCGGGCGGCCCCGTAGTGGTGGCGGGGCGCCCGGCCTCCCCTTGGTGATGTGAGGAGCTGCGGTGGCCTACTGCGATGCCATCCCGCGCCTGCAGGTGCCGTCCCCGGACGCCACCGCCCAGGCCGACCCGCGCTACGGGCTGCTGTCCGCAGCGACCCTGGTCGAGGACATGGACCCCCACGCCTTCCACGGCGTGGAGTACGAGGCGGTCTGTGACCCCAAGGTGCGCCTGTACGAGGTGCACATGGACTGCCCCAACCCCGACCAGGCCGCGATCAAGGTGGGCGACCGGTCCCGGGTCACGATGACGGCCGACCCGTTCGCGGTCTATGCCGTCGAGCAGTGCCTGGACGCGCGCTCCAGCCAGCAGATGCAAGACGACCTGCGCCGTCGCCTCCTGCGCGGAGAGCGGCACGTGATGGAGGCCGCGGTCTACCACGGCCTGGCCGGAGCGGCCCCGTCTCTGCGTCACTCCAGCACGGTCGTGCTCAACGGCGGCACCGCGGTGGACGTGCCGCTCGCGGTCGGCGCCCTGGAACACCGGATCGCTCTCGCCGGTAGGACGGGCACGATCCACGCTCCCCGGTACATGGCCGCCGTCATGGACGACCGGCGACTGCTGCACCGCCAGGGCCCCACCCTGCGCACCCAGCTCGGCACGTCGGTCGCCTTCGGGTCCGGCTACACCGGCCAACCCCCCGCAGGGGTCGCCGACGACGGCAACACCTGGCTCTACGTCACCGGGCCGGTCACGGTGCGCCGCTCCGGCGTGCTGGAGCCCGCCCGCCTAGACGGCGGCGGCTTCGACATGCGCACCAACACGCCCTTCGTCCTGGCCGAGCGCGTGTACGTCGTCGACTGGCCCTGCGGAGTCGCCGCGATCCCCACCACCATCCCGCGCCTGGACATCGGCTTCGACCCGGCCTCGCTCACCCCGACGCCCCCCGAGCCCGAGCCTGCCCCGTGAACCTCGACTTTCCTGCTGCCTGGAGGTAGCCCCCATGGTGGATTGCCCAAGCTTCATCGGCGCCCGGGTCATGCGCGCCACGCGCCTGGACTCCTGCGGACGCCCCGTCTACGGCCCCGATTCCGTGGTGACCACCCGCGGTCTCATCTCGGTGAACATCGAACCGTCCGTGGAAGAAGGCGAAACGTTCACCCAGCGCAACATCAACGGCGACCTGTGCGTGAACGACCAGGGCGAAGACACGATCCAGTGGTACGACGTGTCCATCGAGTTCTGCCAGGTCGACGCGTGCCTGTGGCAGATCCTCAATCCGGCCTGGAAGCTGGTGCGCAACGCCCACGGCGAGGTCACCGGCCTGCGCATGGGCCAGAAGATCGACAACACCCGCGGCTTCGCGCTGGAGCTGTGGCCCAAGATCTCGGGCGAAGGATCGCTCTGTGACGACGACGCCCCCGAGGACGCCGACCCGCACGGCTACTTCCTGTTGCCCTACACGGTGGGCCGGGCCCCGGACGGGTTCAGCTTCGAAAACGGCGTGACCACCTTCACCCTCAACGGGAGGACCAAGCGCGGAGCCCTCTGGGGCAAAGGGCCCTACAACGTCACCTACGACGCTGACCGCAACCCTGTGCCGCTGCTGGAGCCCATCTCCTCCGGCGCCGGAGGAGAGGACCCCGACCACTTCCACTGGGACCAGACTCTGCTCTCCCCGCCCGAGCCCCTGTGCGGCTGCCAGCCGCTGGAGCCCCTCACACCCACTGTCGAGGGCGGCACCATCACCGTCGACCCCGTACAGACCAACCGGGCCTGCTTCACCGTGCAGGGATCGGCGGCCCGCCAGGTACGCATCGACTGGGGCGACGGCTCCGAGGCGGTCACCTCCCGCGTGGGCCGCGAGGAGTGCCACCTCTACACCGCGGCGGGCACTTACACCGTGGAGCTGTGCGACATCGACGCCGAGTCCGGCGACGCGGACCTGTGCTCGACCTACACCGTGGAGATCACCGAGGTCCCCGCTCTGCCTGACCCGGTCATCAGCGTCACCCCGGCCTCCGGCGACGCCCCGCTCCCGGTCACCCTGACGGTGGACAACCACGGCAACGGCGACGTGACGATCGACTGGGGCGATGGCACCGCGCCCACCCAGCACGACGGCGGCACCACCGAGGAACCGGCCACCTACCCGCACCAGTACCTCGCGGGCCGTCCCGAGCCGTACACCATCACCGTCACCGCGGTCGAGGACGAGCGCGCCACCGCGACCACCACGGTCCAGGTCGCCGCCGACGAGCCGCCGGTCGCCCCCGAAGCGTCGGTGGACCCGGCCGCCGGCACCGCGCCGGTCGAGACCACCCTGACGGTGAACAACCACGGCCGCGGCGACGTCGTCCTGGACTGGGGCGATGGCTCCGACCCCGAAGCGGTCACCGGAGGCGACACCGGCCAGGAAGCCGTCCACACCCACACCTACACCGAGCCCGGGGAGTACACGATCACCGTGACCGACGAGGCCGACGCTTCTCTGTCGGGAACGGCCACGGTCACCGTCGACGCCCCGCCGCCGCCCGTGGACCCGACCAACCTCGCCATCACCGACGCCACCGCCAGCGAGCTGGGCGTGAGCTGGGAGTGGGCCGGGAACGAGACCGACCTGAGCGCGTTCCAGGTCCGGCACCGCACCATCCCGGACGGCACCTGGTCCACCCCAGAGGCGGCGATGGTCAACGACCGCAGCTTCATCGTCACCGGCCTGACCGCCTCCACCGAGTACGAGATCGGCGTCACCGCGGTGAGCACCGACGGCACGTCCTCGGCCGAGGTCACCACGACCGGCACCACCACCGCCGTCTGAGGCGGTCCCTCACGTGTCGGGGCTGATGGCGGGTCAGCCCCGACACCCCCTGTCTTCGCGAAAGGAGTCTGCGGTGAGCAGCACAACCGGTGTTGTCCTGGTGGTCCTCATCATCGCGATCATGACGGTCGTCGCCCTGGCCGTCCTCGTCTTCGGCGCGGTGCGCGCCCTGGAGACGCGGCGCCCCCACCGTGGCAGCTCCTACGAGGCGCCACCTCCAGTCGCGCACCACCCCATGTTCGACCGGGACCGGGATCGGGACGGCCGGTGACCTGGCCCATGCCCCCCGGGTCGGGGCCGTGCCAGACCTGGCCGCTAGACCCCTCGTGCCTGTGCAAGGGCTGGTCGCCCAACCCGGGGGAGTGGACCGCTGAGCAGATGCGGTCGGTGGAGATGGCCACCGAACTGCTGTGGCGGCTCACCGCCGGAACGTTCGGGGTGTGCCCGCAGATCGTGCGCCCCTGCCGACGCTCCTGCCCCCAACCCCGGCACGGCGGCGGGATGCAGCCCGCGGTCATCGACGGCGTGTGGGTCAACCTCTCCGGCTGCGGATGCGGATGCGTCACCCGGTGCGACGACTGCGACTGCGGGCGCGGCCCCGACCGCATCACCATCCCGGGCCCCATCTACGCCCCGATCACCGCGACCGGCGCGGCCGACCCGGGCCACCCCGTCCGCGTGTGGGTGGACGGCCACCAGCTCACCCCCGACCAGTACTGGATCCAGGCCCCCAACCAGGTCGTGCGCACCGACGGCGGCCGCTGGCCCCAGTGCCAGGACATGTCCGTGCCCCACGACGCCCCGGGGGCGTTCGCGATCTCCTACTGGAGGGGCAACCCTGTCCCGCCGGGCGGGCGCCGGGCGGTGGCCAAGCTCGCCTGCGAACTCGACAAGGCCTGCCGCGGCGACGACTGCGAGCTGCCCGACCGCGTCACCGAGGTCGCGCGCGAGGGCATCTCCTACACCATCCTCGACCCGCAGGAGCACCTGGACCGCGGCCGCACCGGCCTGCGCGAAGTCGACCTGTGGCTGTCCACGGTCAACCCCAACAACCTGCGTTCCCGCCCCAAGGTGTGGTCGCCCGACCTGCCCAAGGTCCGTCGCGAAGGGATCCGCCCATGGGCATGACCTCGCCGTGGAAGGTCACGCAGGCGCTGCGCCAGTGCGTGGCCGACAAGCTCGCCACCATGTCCGTGCCGGTGTGCGAGCTGGCCATCATCTGGTCCGGACACCGCGACCCCGCCGACGTCTGCGACTGCACCTGCCAGGCCGGTAACGGCCAGGGGTGGGTACGCATCATGTCGATCACCCCGAAACCGACACCGGCCAAGATCCCCCTCGGGGGCTGCTCGGGCGGGTGGATCATGCGCATCGAGGTCGGGGTGCACCGGTGCGCTCCCACCGGGGTGGGGGAGGACCGGCCCACGGTGGAGGCCAAGGACGCCTACGCCAAGGCGATGATGGCTGACGCCCGCGCGCTCATGGCCGCCTGGGCCTGCTGCGACTGGCACGACAAGCACGAGATCCGCCGCGGGGTGAACGAGGTCGTGCCCGTGGGCCCCCAGGGCGGGTGCGGGTCGGTGATCGTGGTCGGGCAGGTCGAGCTGGACGGCTGCCCCTGCTGATGCGCGTCTACCTGCACCACTTCGAGCTTGAGGAGCTGCTGCGCGGCCCTCACGGGCCGGTCGTGCAGGAGGTGACCTCCCGCTCTCGGACGGTGTCGAACTTGGCCAAGCGCAAGGTCGGCGTGGACACCGGTCGGCTGAAGGGCAGCATTCGCTTCACGGTGCGGGTGCAGGGCAGCCGGGTCATCGGCACCGTCGGGTCGATGGTGCAGTACGCGCCCTACCACCACGAGGGCACCGGCATCTACGGGCCCCGCAGGCAACCAATCCGTCCGGTCAAGGCCAAGGTGCTCGCGTTCAAGCCGAAGGGGTCCCGGGCGACGGTGTTCGCCACGCAGGTGCGCGGCGCCCGGCCCAACCCCTTCCTCATCGACGCCCTGCGCGAGGCCGTGCCGTGGCCAGTGCGCATCAACCACCTCGCCCTGTGATTCCGTAACAGCATGGGCACGGTGCGTGATGGCTATCGTGGGCCCTACCCGCCAACTCAAGGAGAAACGCTGTGTCGACCAACATCGAGGTCATCGACTTCCAGACCCCCAAGGTCAAGGAACGCAAGAAGGTCACCACCACCCTGACTCTCGTGGGCCGCGAATACGAGGTCGTCAAGCCCAAGGACGCCGCGCTGTTCTTCTTCTCCGGCGCCATGTCGGAGACCGCGAACGACGCCGACGTGTGGTTCCAGGTCCTGAAGCTGATCGACGAGATCTTCGACCCCGTCGGCCGCAAGGAGTTCTACGAACGTGCCTGCGACCGCGAGGACCCCCTCACCGCCGGCGCCCTCTTCGACGCCCTGGAGCAGCTGTCGGAGCGATGGACCGCCAAGTCCGCGGCCCAGGCGGGAAGGCCCGTCGTCATCGAGGCCGTCCCTGACAGCGTCCCCGACGACCTGCCGATCCTGCACATCCAAAACGACGAGCTCGACCTGGACCTGAAGTTCTACCCGCCCAAGGACATCATCCTCGGCATCACCTCCGCCGCCCTGGGCGTGGGTGTGGACGACCAGTCCATGGTCTGGTTCACCACCCTGTTCCTGGACGCGTCCCTGCCGCTGTCGGACCGGCGCATGCTCAGGCGGCGCCTGCACACCCGCCAGGGCGACCTGGAGCTCGACGACCTGCTCGGCATGGTCCAGACGCTGACCGAGCGCTGGTACCCCGAGAGCGAGGTCGGCAACCGGCGCGCCCGCCGGGCCGCGGCCTCCCGCAAGCGCAAGGGCGGCACGACCACACCAGTCAAGGTCACCACCAAGCTCAACCCCCCGGCCAAGAAGTAGCCCCCGGTGGCGGGACTGCGCTCCCTGACGCAGCCGCCGCACCCGCTGCCGCACACCTTCCGGGTGGACGGGCACACCCTCACCGTGCCTGCCCACCCGACCCGGTGGTGGGTCCGCGCGCTGGCCGCCAAGGCCCCCGGCTGCTGGTGGTCCATCATCCCCGCAGGCCTGGACCGCGAGGACATGCTGTACCTGGTCCAGCGCCTGGACGACTCCCGCGACGCCTTCGACCTCGACCACATCGAGACCCTCGCCGAGAAAGTCATCGGTCAGATCATGGGCATGGACCTGTGGGCCGTGCACCGGCTGATGAGCTACGCCTACTCCAACTGGGTGCGCCTGGAGGCCTGGTGCTGGCAGAACGGGGCCCCGCGCCTGCTGGAGGGGCACCCGGCCTCGGTGGCCTCCGCGGTCTACGCCTGGAGGCTTTCGGCCGCCCAAGCGGCTGGCAGTGAGCAGAAAGCCCGCCAGGAGCTGAACAAACTCGACACCGAGGTGTGGGGTCCACCCCCGATGCACATGCACTCGGGGAACCTGCGTGATGTGACCCCGCAAGGGTGGGAGGAGAAGAACCAGGCCGCGTTCAAGGACTTTTGATCAGGCCGAATCCTCAGGCCATCACCCATAATGGGAAACGCCTCGCCGTCATGAGCGGAAGTGCCGGGCGGGCATGACCACCTTCCCAGAGGGCCACCCTCTGGGGCGCATCGCCGACTGCGCAGAAGTGCCGGGCGACTCGAATCCACCGGATTTGGAGTCCCCGCGTGACTGTGCTCGCTACGGCGGCCGTAGAAGTCATCGCCGAGACCGACGGCTTCGACGAGGACCTGCGGCGCAAGATCCACGACGCCAGCGCCTCTGCTGACCGCGCCTCCCGTGACAGCGGCCGCCGCATCGGCACGATCATGGGCGGCGCCGCCGTCGCCGCGGTCCTGGTCAGCGCCCGACAGATCAACCGCGCGCTCACCGGTATCGGCCGCGGCGCCCAGCGCGCGTTCACCGCCGCGCAACGCTCCCTGGACCGGTTCCGCGCCGGGTTCGAAGACGCCGAGGTGGCCGCGTCCGCACTGTCGGGGCGCATGGGCACCCTGGGCGGAGCCGCCCGACGAGCCTTGACCACCACGGTGGTCCTCGCCGAACGGGCCGCCAACGCCTTAGGGCGGGTCCGCGACGGGTTCATCTCGGCCGAGGTGGCCGCCTCCGCGTTCTCCGGCCGCCTAGGAACGCTGGGCGGGCAGATCCGCCGCGCCCTGAACCCCGGCATCGCCCTCATCGAGCAGTTCTCGAACGGTCTGGGCCGTGTCCGCGACGGGTTCATGAACGCCGACGCCGCCGCGTCCGCGTTCTCCGGGCGTTTGGGAACCCTCGGCGGGCAGATCCGCCGCGCCCTCGAACCGGCCCTGGTCCTCCCGCGCCAGATCACCGAGGGTCTGGGCCGTGTCCGCGACGGGTTCATGAACGCTGACGCCGCCGCGTCGGTGTTCTCCGGGCGCCTGGGGACGCTGGGAGGTGTCGCCCGGCGGGCCCTGAACCCCCTGTTCGACCTCACCCAGCGGGCCGCCGACGGCCTGGGCCGGGTCCGTGACGGGTTCGTCTCGGCCGACGCCGCCGCCTCCGCGTTCTCCGGCCGCCTGGGCACCGTCGGCGGCACCGCCCGCCGTGCTCTGGACGCGGTCACCAACGGGCTCGGCCGCGTCCGCGACGGCTATCTGGACGCCAACGCCGCGGCGTCCGCGTTCTCGGGCCGCCTGGGAACCCTGGGCGGCATCGCCCGCCGCGCGACCGACAACCTGTCCTCGACCTTCACCTTCCTCACCGGCAACAACTTCGCCGGATCCCAGCGCTTGATCGTCGGCCTGGGCGGCGCCCTGGGAGACGTGGCCACCACCGCCCGCCGCCTGGTCGGCGGCCTGGGCGTGGTCGCCAAGGCCTTCACCCTCGCCGCGACCAGCGCAGCGCTGTTCTCCGGCGCGACCGCGCTGATGCTGACGACCCTGCCCGCCCTGGGCGCATGGCTAGGGTCGATCTCCGCGGGCATCCTCGGCGGCGGCATCGCCACCATCGGCATCGTCGCGGCCGCCCAAGCCGAGCAGGTGCAGACCGCGTTCTCGAACATGGCCTCGCACGTGGGCGAGGTGATGACCGGCGTCGCCGGGCCGATCGAGCGCTCCCTGGTCGCCCTCGCCAACGACCTGACCGGCCTGTTCGACTCCTGGGCGCCCTCCTTCGAAGCCGGATTCGTCGCCCTGGGCCCCGCGCTGACCACGTTCTTCTCCGACGTCACCGGGTCAGCACGCTCCCTGGGACCGGCCTTTCAGGCCGGAAGCGAGGCCTTCGCCGAGATGCTGGGCGTGCTCGGCCCGCGACTCGGCGCGTCCCTGGAGCGGCTCTCAGTCGCGATGCAGGAACTGTTCGCCGCCGCCGACCACGACGGGTTCGCCAACCTCGTCGCCGGGATCTTCAACGTCACCGCGGCCCTGCTGGAGCTGTTCACCCGGGCCACCCTGGCCCAGGACGGCATCAGCCGCGACCTCGCCCCTGCCCTGGAGGCCCTGACCCCCCTGTGGGAGGGCTTCACCGGCGGCCTGTCCACCGCCGCGTCCGCCCTGGGCGAGTTCTCCCGCCGCTACCTGCGCGAAGTCTCCAACGGCATCGTCGCCGCGACCCCACTGCTGGAGGACTTCGGCGCCGGATTCGCCATGGCCGGCGACTTCATCGCCTCCCTGCTGGACGACCTGACCCCGCTCCTGGGAGCCATCGAGCCCTTCGTCGAGGGCTTCGTCATCGGCTTCACCGAAGCCCGCGAAACGATCGTCGACTTCGCCAGCGCCCTGCTGGAGCGCCTGGGCTTCGCGGAGGGGAGCCTGCGCGAGTTCGCGACCTGGCTCGGTGAGAACGAGGAACTGGTCCGCACCCTGGGCATCGCGGTCGGGTCGATCGTGGCCATCTTCGGCACCTACCGGCTCGTCGCCCTGGGCGTGGCGCTGGCCAACACCCTGCTGTCGAAGAGCTTCACCGCGATCGCACTCGGGATCCGCTCCATCCCCGTCGTCGGCTGGATCATCACCGCCCTGGGCCTGCTCGCTCTGGGCATCCAGCAGCTCTGGCAGCGCTCGGAGACCTTCCGGGACGTGGTGACCTCAGCCTGGTCCCGGATCACCGGCGTCTTCGAGGACGGCGGCGACCGGATCGGGGAGGTCCTGACCGCCTTCCGCGAAGGCTGGGACCGACTGGTCGTGGCCGCCCAAGGGGACGGCGGTATCGCCACCGCCTGGGAAGCCCTGCAGGACGCCGCCAGCACCGCCTGGGGCGTCCTGGAGCCGATCTTCGACCAGATCGGGGAGTCCTGGAACTTCCTGCTCGACCTCATCACCGGCGACCGGTCCCTGTCCGACGCCGGAGACCTGGTCGGCTCCTACTTCTCCAACCTCAGCGACATCGGCGAGAACATCGGCGGCTTCCTCATCCGCCAGCTCGAGCGCGTCCCGAGCATCGTCCTGGACGGCCTGGACTGGGTCGGTGAGACCTTCGGTCCGTGGCTCGTTGAGCAGCTCAAGAAGCTGCCCGGCTACGCCCTCGACGGGCTGCGTGTCCTAGGCGACACCGTCGGCGAGTGGTTCGAGGGTCTGCCCGGCCGGATCGAGACCGCTCTGGGTGTCACCGACGGGTGGGGCCAGTGGTTCTCCGACCTGGCCTCCGTCGCCGTGGAGCGCCTGCAGGAGCTCGGCGAGACCATCGCCGAGCACATCCAGCGCATCCCCGGCATCGTGCGCGAGCGCATCGGCGACGGCGCCGCGATCTTGGCCTGGCTCCGCGAGCTACCCCCCAAGATCGCGGGGTTCATGGTCGACTACGGGCCCCAGATCCTGCGCGGCCTGGCCATCGCGGCCACCGTCGTGGCACTGGGTATCCCCGCGCTCCTGCTCGGCCTGCTGGCGTCGATCCTTCTGGTCCTGGGCGTGATCGCCTGGGAGCTCATCAAGTGGGCGCACGAGAGCTTCACCAACATGGCCCTCGCCGCGGGCCAAGCCATCGGCGAAGGCATCAACCGAATCGTGCTGTGGTTCCAGGCGCTGCCAGGGCGCGTGCTGGCAGCGGTCCTCAACTTCGGCGCCCAGCTCTACGTCTGGGGCACCACCGCCCTCGCGCAACTGCGCCTGAGCTTCACCCAGGGGCTCGCCAACCTGCTGGGCAGCTGGACCTCGACCTGGACGAACCTGCGCACCAACGCAGAGACCACCTGGTCGCACATCGTCACCTGGGCCACCACTCAGGCCCAGAACCTGTACACGCGGGTGATGACCCCGGTCGACTCCCTGCGGCGCGCGGTGATCGCCGCGTTCGACGCAGCCCGCGCCGGGGTGGCGGTGGCCTGGGGCAAACTGCGCTCGGCCGTGGGCGAGCCCATCGAGTGGGTGGTCAACACGGCCTACAACGACTGGCTTCGCGGCGTTTGGGGCAAAGTGGTCGACAAGTTCGACGGCCCCGCCCTGCCCTCCTACACCGTCGCGTTCGCCAAGGGCGGCATCTTCCCCGGCAACGGCGGCGGCGTCTTCTCGGGTTACACCCCCGGCCGCGACGTCCACGCCATGCCCATGGCCGCTTTCAGCGGCGGCGAGTCCGTGCTGCGACCGGAAGTCACGCGCGCCTGGGGACCCAAGACCACCCTCATGCTCAACAAGCTGGCGCAGTCCGGCGGCGTCGCCGCGGTCCGCCGCGCCCTGGCGATGCTCTTCGCCGGGCAGAACCCCTTCACCGGCATGAGCGTGCCGCGTGTCGCCCCGGCCGCCGGCGGGGGAGGGTTCGCCCAGCGCTTCGCGCGCGGAGGCATCCTCGGCAACGTCACCGGCCCCCTGTCGGGAGTCGCGTCCTGGCTCAACTCCGCCAAGGACGACTTCGGTGAGGGCATGTTCGCCTTCCTGGAGGACCCCAGCGGAACCCTGCGTCGGCTGCTGGACCAGATCATGGACTACAAGCAGATGCCCGGCTGGGGCAGCACATGGACCAGCCAGCTCGCCAAGATCCCCAAGGGCATGGTCGACATCCTCGTCAAGGAAGCGGGCAACCTGTTCTCCCTCGACGGGATCGGGGACTGGGCCAACTTCGGCGGATCCGTCGGCGGCCGCATCGGCGCCGCCATCGCCTTCGCCCGAGCACAGCAGGGCAAGCCCTACATCTGGGGTGGTGTCGGACCCGCGGGCTACGACTGCTCCGGGATCGTCTCGGCGGTGCACAACGTGCTGCTGGGCCAAACCCCCTACAGGCGCAGGTACACCACCCACCCCTTCACCGGCCGCTCCTACGGCGGCTACATCCGCAACCTGCCCTCCCCGCTGATGGTCGGCGTCACCCACGCCAACGTCGGCCACATGTCCGGCACCCTGGCCGGCAAGTACAACTTCGAGTCCCGCGGCTCACGCGGCGCCGTCTTCGGCCCGGCCGCCCGCGGATGGAACAACAGCCTCTACTCCCACCGGTACGGGCTCGCCGCCATGGGCCGCATCCGTAACTCCCGCATGGGCGGCGAGGGACTGCTCTACGACGGCGGCGGCACCCTGTGGCCGGGCACCTACCTGGTCTCCAACAAGACCGGCAAACCGGAGTCGATCCGCACCTACGCCCAAGAGGAGCGAGTGTCCCGGCTGGTGCGCGCCGTCGAGCACCAGAGCGCCCAGGTCGCCCGCTCCCCGCTGGTGCCCATCGACCAGATCGGCGCGCTCCAACGGGCCCTGGGCGTGCGCGGCCGTGACACCGACACCGACGACCGGCCGCGGGTGTACGCCCCCATCACCGTCAACACCGTGGCCTCCGACCCCCAACAGATCGCGGTCCGGGTCGTGGACCGGCTCGTGCAGCAGTCCGGCGTCTAGGAGGACCACCATGGACATGAACTGGCTCATGTTGGGCGGGGTGGAGATCGTCAACACCGCACGCGTCCAGGCCTACACCGTCGGTGGATGCGGGGGCGCCCAGGTCGGCTGTTCCTGCCCCGGCCTGGCTCAAGCCATCGAGGGCGACGACGACTTCCCCGGGTACGGCCAGGACCCCGTCAGCGACGGCGCCCCCTGGGTGGACCCCGCGGTTCCCGAGTCCGCGGACTTCCTGGGCATAGTCGGCCTTGACGGGGAAGGCCTCAGCGTGGGCACCGCCTCGCGCACCCCCGTCGACCTGGCCCTGGGGGGAGCCAACATCGGGGCCCTCCGTCACCGGCGGCGCGAGTTCACCATCAAGGTGACCCTCGTGGCGCGCTCCCAGGCCGGGCTGTCCTACGGATCGGCGTGGCTGGCCTCTCAGCTCGAAGGAGACGACGACTGCTGGGGCAGCGAGGCGTGCCTGTTCGCCTGGTGCCCCTCCACCGCGGCCGAAGGCGACCGGGCGGTGCGGCACCTGTACGACACCGGCCTGCTGGAAGGCCCCACTCCGACCGCGTTGTTCAAGGCCTCCGAGGAGGTCTGGTACCAGGCCACGGAGTTCGTGCTGGTGGCGGGCAACTCCTACCTCTACTCCGACCCCTACATCGAGCTCGACCACCGCGACGGCGTCCAGGACATCGTCCGTGTCCCCCCGGGCGGCATCGAGGCCGAATGCGTGGACGCCCCGCCGTGCGCCTACGACCCGGACTGCCCGCCTCCGCCCCTGCCGCCCCTGCCACCGCAGCCGGTGGACCCGTGCTGGCCCACCACCGGCTTCCAAGCCCAGCGCACGATGTTCTCCGTCGCCCCGGGCGGGGTCGCCGCGGCCTACGACACCGTGCCGATCGTGCGAGTGGAGACCGGCGACGCCCCCTTGCGCAGGCTCAGCGTGCGCTTCTACGCCAACCCCACCGGCGCCCCCTGCTCACGGTTCATCGACCGCTGCCTGGCATGCGGGGAAGCCAACGTCGCCTACCTGCCCGCCGGGTCCGTGCTCACCCTGGACGGGCGACGCCAGCGCACCGTCCTGGACTGCTCCGGCGGCCGCGGCCTGGCCCTGTCCGAGCCCACCCCCTTCGGCCCCAACGGCGGGCTGTTCTCCTGGCCCGTCATCTCCTGCGCCAACGGACTGTGCGTGGAGGTGCTCTGGCAGCGCCACGGAGCAGCCGACAACGTGCGGGTCAACATCGACATGGCCTCCCGCCAGGCGGTGATCTGACATGGCCTCCGGCGAGATCTTGGGATGCGCCTCCGAGTACACCGCCACGATCCACTGGCGAGGCGGCCAGCGCGTGTATGCCTATCTGGACAAAATTGAGTCCGTGCGCTGGTCGCGTGAGCGCCGCAAGATCAGCGCCGCCTCGGTCTCGGTGGCGGCCTCCGGTGTTGGCGCCGGGTGCATGGCCCGACTGCTGGAGACCTACGAGTGGGTGCACGAGCTGACCCTGTACCGGGACGGCACCGCGGTGTGGCAGGGCCCGGTGAACCTGCGCGACGTCACCATCTCCGGCAACCAACCCGTCCGAGTGGAACTGTCGGCCGTCGACGTCGTCGGCTACCCCGCACGCCGCCTACTGCAGCGCACCCGCAAGCTCACCGACACCGACCTGTCCGAGGTCGGCCGCGCCGTGCTGGAGTCCTCGCTCGCCACCCGCGACCCCAACGTGCTCGACCACATCGTCACCCGGCCCGCCGGACGCAGCACCTCACGCACCATCCAGGCCTACTCCCGCTACGGCGCCGACGAGCTCTCCGAGGTCGCCGGACTTGGAGTGGACTGGACCACCATCGGCCGCACCGTGTACTTCGACGCCCCGGCGACCGCCAGCACCACCCCGCAGGGCGCCATCACCGGCGAGCACCTGCTCGGCGACATCCACGTCGTCTCCTCCGCCGACGACTACGCGAGCCGCGTGTTCGCCGCACCGCAAGCCCAGAACGGGGTCTGGCAGCACGTGGAAGCGGTGGGAGGCTACTCGCCCGTCTACGGGCTCGTCGACCACCTGGTGCAGACCAGCTACCCCTACAACCTCACCAGCTCGGGGGAGTGGGAGCCCTCCGGAGAGGACGCGCTCTCGCGCGCGCAGACCAACGCCGCGCTGCGCCGTGCCGCCCAGTCCCGCCACACCCAGATGTCACGGCCACCGCTCGTGGTGCGCCCCGCCGACAGCTCCCGCCTGGACGCCGCCACCCCCATCTCCATACACCGACTCGTGCCCGGCGCACGCATCGACCTGGCCGTCGGCACCCAGCCCCCGCTCGCCATCCAGGCCGCCATGCGCTTGACCCGCGTCACCGTCGAGTGGGACGCCACCGGGGAGAAAGTACAGGTCTCCCTCGTGCAGATCGGCGGCCCCACCGACCAAGACGACCTGGAGGCCCCCTGATGCAGCCCCCGGACCTGACCGAGCCGGGAGAGCGCCTTTCCGCTCCCGAGCGCGAAGCGCTCCCCGCGGCCCTGGCCCGCCTGGCCCGCCCCCACCGGCCCCGGTCGGTGCGCTGCGCCGAGGTCGTGGTCACCCTCGGCCAGACCAGCAGCACCCTTCACACCCAAGGAGAAAACGATGGCTAGGTGCTCTGGCGGAGCCAACGCCTGCAACTGCATCATCCACGCCGGCCAGGGCATAGCTGCCCCGGGCAACGGGTCCCTGGCCGACCCCACCACCATCTCGGTGAGGGCGTCCCGCGACGCAGCGAACTGCGTCCGCTTCGGTAGTGACGGCGGCCTGTTCGTGCCCTGCAGGGAGGGCGAGTCCCAGGACACCTGCGGCATCAGCGTGGGCAACCTGCCCACCGAACGGCTGGTGTTCGGCCGCGGCGGCGCCGGGCGCCTGCTGGCCCCCGACCACACCCTGACGTCTTTCCGCAGGGCCGTCGAGCTGGGCCTGGACGGATCCCACGCTCTGGTCCGTGAGCTCGGCGACGGGACCCCGGTCTGCTACCCCAGCGAGACCATGACGAACCAGACGGGCATCCCGGGGATCACCCTGGCCGGTATGGGCGTGGGCGGGTACAAGAACGTGCCCATCCGCACGGGGTGGAACCCCAGCTCCACACTGAATCTCGGCGGTCGCCATGGCTTCTTCGGGTTCGGAGAGCGCGACCGCGTAGGAGGCGTCACGCTGGCCGAAGTACTGGACACGGTGGGGCGCCGGGCAGTCCTGAACCTGGAGCTCATCCCTCCCTACTCCGAGGCCTTCCCGCACAAAGTGCTCTCCCACATTTACAGGTACTGCGCCCAGGAAGCCATCATCGTTTCCTCCAGGATCATCGACGACCTGGAACCCTTCGTGACCGCGAACATCCCCACCTGGCTTGTCGTGCCCGACGCGGCCTCAGCCGATGAAAACCCTCCTTCTCTACTGCTGGACCGGGGTGTGGAGTGGATGTCGGGCCGGGTGGGGCTCGTGACCACCGACCAGTTCGTCGCCTACGCCACCGCGGGGATCCACACCATCGGGTACATGTGCAACCGCCATTACGACTGGGAGTACCTGGACGAGATCGGCGCCCGCGGTTGCCTCTCCGACGACGCCCTGTACATGACGGCCGACCCGGACCGGTACCGCTCCAAGACGATGGCCGAACCCTTGGACTACCCGCAGGTACAGCCCGGCGTCATGGGCTACTGGACCGATCAGCGCATCAACCTCCCGTCAGGCCCAGGCGTGCCGGGGGAGGTGTACTGGCCCAACCAGGGCCGCGGCTTCTACTTCCCCATCGAGTACAGCTCGTCGCGCTCCTTCTACATGCCCCTGCGGGGAGCAACCGCGCAGGACGAGCCGGACGGCACGCCTTACCGAACCCCGTCCGGAATCTTCGACGTCTCCATGGGATTCGTGAACCCGATTCCCTGGCCCGACGACTACACGCTCGAGATCGACATGAGCTACCGGGACACCCCGTCGCAGAACCGCACCGCGGGCCTGCTGCTGGGGCTGCCCGATGACCGCGCGCACGAGGACCGGGCCAACGCTGGCGACCCGTTCTGGATCGCGGGCTTGTCGTGGACGGGCGCGGTCTACGTCGAGCGGTGGGAGAACGGTTCCATCATCGCCAACCACCGTCAGCAGGGCCCTCAGCTGGCGGAGGACGTGTTCTACCGGGTGCGGTTGACCGTCACCCCCGAGAGCGTGACGTTCTCGAAACTGACCGCCTCAGGCCAGGTGCAGGTCAGCGCTACCGTCACCGACTCCTCTTTGAGGGGCCCTTATACCAGCTGGTACAAGAAGGAGACCAACGCCGACGGGAGTTGGTCACCTTTCGCAGTGGCCTGGCGCAACCTGGAGATCTACTCCAACAGCGACCCGGGCGAGCGCGTGTCGATGACCGCGCCGCTGCCGAGCGAGAAACCGCCCGTGCAGGACGTGCCAGGGCGCCCCGGGATGGGTCCGGGGGACTCAGCTGTGTGAAACCGCTCCCCGCCGTGCGGAGTGGGCTCTACGATCCACACCAGGAGCCGCTGATACGGATCGGAGTCGTCATGGCGCGCACGGTAGTAGCTGGGCTGGCGGTAGTGGGAGCCCTCGTGGCCACCGGATGCACCAGCACACCGCAGGAGACGGACCCCGCCTCACAGGAGGTCGAGGCGGGCACTGAGCAAACGCAGGGCCCGGTCGTCGCCGACCCGGTGGAGTGGGGCACCCAGGTCGCCGTGCCCGCGGGCACAGGACAGGTCGAGCTGACTCCGGTGGGGCTGCGCTACGTCACCACCGAGGAGATCACCAGCCCGACCGAGCACGACCACCCCTCCCGCGAGGTGTTCGCGGTGGTGCGCTACGAGGCCGCCGTCCAAGGAGAGGAGGCGGCCTCCATTTCCCAAGAGTGGGGGTGGCGCGCTGGCGGCCAGGAGCACGGGCGTGGAGACGGCGGTCACGCGGGTACGGCCCCGTGGATGGGCGCGGTCCCGGAGGTGTACGCCGACACCCCGCTGCTGCCCGGGGAGGAGCCGACGGTTGGCTACGCCACGTTCGACCTGCCGGGCCGCGGGGGAGAGCTGACCTTCACCGACCTCGACGGGGCCATGGTCCGGTGGACGGCGCCGGAGGAGGACACGGGTGAGCTGGTGGAGCTGGAGGAATGGCTCACCAGCCAGCAGTGACCCTGTGTAGGGGCTCGCCTCGGGGTTGCGGGCGCTGGCGTCACGGACGGTGAAGAAGAGGAGAGGCGGGCGGCCGCGGGGAGTCAACGCGGCGCCCGCCTCTTGTCGTGCCGGGAGGGAGCCTCGGGGACGGTACGAGGGACCGGCACATGGGGGCGGCCAGGAACTGGAGTTGGACAGACCCGTGGGGGTCCTGGCCATGAGCAGAGTGGCACACCGGACGAGTCCGTGTCACGGTTCGACGCCTCTACGTTCCCGGGCGGATGAGGCGGGCGTCCCACCAGTGATCCCCCAGAGGGCCACCAGACACATAGACCACGTCTTGGGGAAGGTCTTGCGTCGAGATCCAGGGTTGGTCGACGTCGTCACAGGCCGTGGGTATCTCGTAGCCGTCCTCGGTGAAGTGCTCACAGCCGGACTGCGCTGAGACCGGAGCCCAGTAGGGAGGCCGCGAGACCACTCCGATCGGGTGCGCGTCACCGGCGCGGACCACGGGGCTGCCGATGGGGAAGCGGGAAGCGAGCGCTTCCTCGACCAGAGGGCGGCGGCACTCGTAGGACAGAGCGACCGCACCCCGCCGGAGCAACTCGCTCAGGTGATGGGATTCCGGGGTGCGCAAACTCATCCCCAGGTCGGCGTCGGCGTCGCACGTCCACAGTTGCCCGTCGGGGGTCAGCGCCAGGTCCCCCTCACCGGGGGGCCAAGCGCGTGGGGCGGGGCGGTGGTCGAGCCGGTCGACCAGGGCGTGACCGAACCACGCGACCCACTGCACTGGTTCCTGCGCGGTCTGGGCCAGGAAGCAACTGGCCTCGGCGGCCTCGACGGTGGCCTCGATCCACCGGCGCCGGACCGCCATCACCTCGCGCAGGATGGGAGCGGAGAGGTCGTAGGTGATCGCCGTGGCCTTGGTGAGATAGTCATCCTCAGCGTGCAGCAACGTGGTGTAGACCGTGCGGACGTAGTCCAGGATGCGTGGATCCATCACGCCTCTGACGCCGGGCGCAGGAAGGAACCCACCCACCACCCACTTCGGCGGAACCCGTCGATGTAGACGATGCCCTCGGTGTAGCGGGAGGCGATCCAGGGCAGGCCGCCACCGTCGCTGATGGCGTCCCATGACGGCGGGACCGTGACCACCCCGACCGCTCCTGGGATGCTGGGGTGACTCACACGGCTGCCCAAGGGGAAGCAGGCTGACAGCGCTTCCTCCACGAGGGAGTACCGGTCACGGCCGTGGTAGAGCACGACTCCTCCCCGGCGGCGCATCTGGTCAACGGTGCATTGCTCGTTCGTCTCCCCGTGCTGGACCAGGTCCGGGCCTTCAGCGACCCACAGCTGTCCGTCCGGGGTGGCCAACAGGTCGCCCACGGCCGGAGGCCAGTGGCACGGGGCGTCGAGCACAGGGTCGTCCTTCGGCGCGGCGGCCAGTCGCGCGTCCACCCACCGCTGGCGCGCTTCCAGTGCCTGGCGGACCGAGCCCGGGGCGCAGATGTCCATCTGCTGGGCGGTGGTGAGGTAGTTGCTGGCAGCCTGGGCCACGTCCGCGATGACGGTGTGCGTGCTCATCAGCAGCTCCCCTGGGTGGTCAGCTGGCGGTACACGTCGAGCACCGTGGCGTGCTCGGGGTGGGACTCGGGGATCAGCTCCAGCAGCCATCCGACTCGGGCCGTGGCCTCTTCGAGGTGACCGCGTCCGTGGCGCAGCCGGGCGCTGACCATGTGCCCGTAGACGAACCCGGTCAGGTCGTCGGCGTGGGCGACGGCGTTGCGCAGCCGGAACACCTCGGCCATGGACGGGTCGCCGTACACGGGCTGGTCCAGCTCCCAGACCAGGTAGGAGCGCATCTGGTTCCACCGTCCGGCCTGGGCCATGGCGTAGGCCCTGGCCAGGATCAGGCCGGGCCGGTCGGCGCGCTGGCCGTAGATCTGCTGCCAGACGGTGCGGTTGGGCGAAGCGGTCACGGGCGTTGCTTTCTAAGGTCAGGTGGTCAGGAGGCGGTGGAGCGCGGCCTGGAGGGCGGTCGCGGCGTCGGCGGAGAGGTTGTCGATCGACCCGTCGTCGTTGATCGCGCACAGCAGGGCCGGGCCGCGCAGGGAAAGCACCTGGAAGCCGTGCTCGCGGGACAGGAAGGTCGCCCCGGCGTTGAACTCCTCCCGGTCCCGGTCCAGGTAGTTCTCGTCCACCCACAGGGCCGCGCCTGCTTCCAGGTACATGACGTCGGCCGTCTCGCAGCCCAGGACCGTGCTCGGGTGGGCGAGTTCCTCGGTGGTGAGCGTGCGGGCGGTGATGGTCTCGTCCGGGTGGATCAGGAGACTGGTCGGCTGCACCGGCATTCCCTTCGGGGTGCTTTCGAGCCCCGCCCGGGTGGGCGGGACAGGGGCGTTACTCGCAGTCAGCGAGGCAGTCGCGGGTGGCCTCGTCCGAGGCCAGGTGCGCGTCGAGAAGCTTGTAGGCCTCTTTGTCGATCGCGGCCAGGTCCACCCAGCCGCCCGCCAGGGTCTTCATCGCGCCCAGGTCGGCCCCGCAGTCGCGGCAGTTGGCGGTGCCGGTGTAGTCCACGGTCAGGGCCGGGACGTGGTGGGTCAGGACGAAGGGGGCGGGCAGCTCCACGGAGGCCGCGCAGGTGGTCGGGGCGGCGGTGAGGGTGGCGGTCATGTCGGCCTTCCGTGGGGTGGTCGGTGGGGGCCGGTGGCGGGACCGGCCCCCCTGGGGCGGAGTGGATCAGGCGGCCAGGCCGTGCTCGCGAACGGCGACCAGGGCGCGGACCGCCACCACGTGGTTGCACTCCTTGCCGTAGTGCCCGGCGGTGCACGAGCAGATCTCGGCGACCTTGCCGTCCAGCTCGGGCGCGATCACGACGGTGTAGAGGGCCTTGAAGGAGCCGCGCACGGTGTAGGTGTCGGGGCCGGTCGCGGTGATGGCCCGGCGGCGCTTCAGGACCAGGGCGGCCTTGCCCGCCACCCGCGTGGAGTGACCGGACAGGACCTCGGCCTGCACGGAGCGGCGGGTCTTGCGGCGGCACTTGGGGCCGTAGCCGTCGGCGGAGGGGTTGTGCAGCAGGCGGCCGCACTCGCAGCAGCGGCTCTGGATGGCGGTGCTGGTGGTGTTGGTGCTGGTCATCGCTGGTCTCCCCGAAGTGGTGCTGTCCCCTTGCTGATGACCTCAGTATTTCACAGTGCCTGCGAATTTACAAGTCACTGCGAATTTGGGATTGTGAGTCGCAGTGACTGTGAGACCCTGGGGTCATGACACCCGAGGAGCGCCTGGACCGCATCGCCGACATCAGCCGCCAGATCGCCGACTTGGAGAAACGCAAACAGGAGCTCACCGACCAGCTCAACCAGGAGATCCACCAGGCCTTCCCCGAGAACCGCGGGGAAGTCGGCAAGCCCCCGCACGGCTTCATCGGCAAGCTCGTCAAGGCCAGCGGCAAGTCCCGCACACACATCGACGACGTCCGCGAAGGCAAGTACCTCAAGACCCCCTCAGGCCAATGAGTACGCTGCCGACGCTGCGGGGATGCCATGATGGCCACGACGCCACAGACCGCACCCGCGCAGCGGCCGCGCACAAGGACACCCCGGTGAAGAAGAAGAGCAAGTACGCCGAGCTCAAAGCGTCCGTCCGTCTCCACGACGAGGAGAATCCGCACGAGGGGATCCGCGCCTGGAACGACTTCACAGCGCAGGTCGAGAAGCTCGCACGGGACCCGCGCTTCGCCCATCTGGGCGTCAAGATCGAGTACTGGGAATCGCTCCTGCCGGAGTGGCCGCTCATCTACCCCTACGAGGACGACGAGGAAGGCGAGACGCCGTGACCGCATGGATCGGTGTGCCCGACGACCGCAGCCGAGAGGCCACCCGCGCCCTGGTCGACGCCGGCGTGAAGGTCGAGGGCACCTGGACAGTGCCGGCCCCCGGGGCCACGCCGTCGCGGCGCGACCCGGCCACGGTCTTCCTCGCCGCGTCCTTCGGCGCGACCTTCCTCGGTCTGGCCGTGTGGGGGCTGTGGGCGGGCGGCTGGTGGAGCGTTCTGGGGGTGCTCTCTCTGATGGCAGGACTGATGTGCATCGCCGGATCCCTCTCGCGCCCCACTCCGAAGGAGTAGCGCCCTCCCGCTGTGGCCCCGACACCGTTCAGGTGTCGGGGCCACAGCGCGTTCACACCCGGGTGACGATGTGCCCTCCTGCGCGCGGGGCGTCCTCCGGGCCGCGGCCGTGGCTGCGTACCCACACCATGTCGTCCGGCTCCAACCCGCTGGTGTGCGGGCGTCGGCGCCAGTGCGCGGTCACGTCCACCCGCTTATCGAGCCTGCGGCCGCTGGCGCCCGCCTCGGACCTGCAAGGCTGCCACGGACGCAGGTCCACCACCCGCACGCTCGGCAACGGGCGGCCCCGCTTGGCCACGGTGCGCGCCACCTTCGTCTTGCGGTCGGCGTCCACCTCGGTGGTCTCGGTGATGCGCTTCTGGCCCATGTGCAGCCAGGTCGCCAGCAGCGTCCGTACCGGCTTCTCGTACTCACGGGCCGCGCGCTCCATCCCCGGCCGCTCGGACCACCAGCGGCCCTGCCCGAACGGCACCAGGATCTCGCGCTCGTACCCGAACGTGTGCAGCTGGATGCGGTCGCGGACCTCGCGGGAGAGGCGGTCTCGGACCGCGGTGCCGTCGACGTAGAACGACACCCAGACCAGGTCCTGGTCGTAGGGGCCCCACGAACAGGCCACCACCGGCTCGACCGTTCCGTCGTCGGTGGCGGCGGTGTCGATGGGGTCCTGCCAGACCAGAAATCCATACGGGGAGGGCAGGTGCGCCGGGTGCAGGGAGAACCGCGGCAGAAGCTCTCCGGCCTGGCGGGCTTCTTCGGTCGCCTGCGGCGTGATGCTGAACAGACGGGCCCGCTCCAGGCGGTCGGCCTCGTCATTGGCAAGGTTCTGCGCGATCTGGGGGATAGGCAGGTGCACCCACTTGGTGGGGATGTGGAAGGTGCCTCCCTCACGGAGGGCGAGCATGCTTGCCCACAGGCCAGCGGTGACGGTGCGGGTGTAGCCGACCAGGGTGTGCCGCAGCTCAGGAAGTCGGTTGGCCGGGATGGGCGTGTAGGCGCTCAACAGGTCTTCCTCTCCAGGTGGGTGTTGATGGCGTTGGCGAGTGCGCTGTCGGTTGTGACCAGATCCAGCAGGTCCTCGGCGTGCATGACCAGGGCAGCGGCTTCGTGGGACAGGTCCCAGGCGCAGGCCCGGTGGTTGACGCCGATCTCGTTCAGGGCTTCCAGATGCTCGTTCAGGTCGGCACGGCCGGTGGTCTCCTGGGCCGCCTCGACCGCTTCGGCGAGCGCGTAGGCGGCCCTGCCCAAGCGCATGCGCCGCAGGGTGACTTCGAGCGGGTTGCTCGTGTAGTCCAGGACCTCGATGTCCTTGCCGGTGACCAGGGCGGTGTTGATCAGCAGGCTCACTCCGGCGGGCACGCGGCTGGTGCGTGAGGCGGCGCGCAACGCCACACCGGTCAGGTGCTGGTCGGTGGGGTAGTCCAGCGATGGTGCGGGCAGTACCTCGTGGGTGGTGACGTAGCGGCGGTGTCCTGCGGCGAAGCGCACGGTGTAGCCGGGCACGGCCGCGCCGGTGACGTGGCCGGTGACCACGGCGCGCCGGAGCTCGAAGGCGGGCTGGCCGCCGCGGATGCGGCCGTCGCGGGCCATCACGGTGGACCCGACAGGGTGAACGAGTGCGGCCACGATGGCCTCCTTACGTGGGTGGCGGGGGAGGGGCCCGGCCGGGCCCCTCCCGAGGGGTGTTAGCGCTGGCGGATGCACATGACCAGGTAGCGGAACGCCATCGGGTCGTCGGGGCGGTCGCCCTCGGCGGTGAGCACCAGCTCCATGCCGGTGCTGTAGTGCACGGTGAGCCGGTCGCTGGTGATCGCGTTCACCCCGTCGGCCAGGAAGGTGATCTTGGCTACCCGGTGGTGGTGCGGGGCGCCGGTCACCTCGACGGCGCGGACGGGTGCGCTGGCCCGGCGGCCGGGGATCACCGCGTTCGGCGCGACCTCCATCCCGTGCTGGTCGTGCTGCCAGATGTCCACGGACCCGCCGGGCGTGGAGAGCTTGCCCGCGGCCTTGATGTCGGTGGCCAGGAGCTTGCGGTCGACGGTGGCGGCGCCCGCGATGTCCTTGGACAAGACCGTGTCGATCACGCTGGAGGCGATGTGCTTGTCCAGGCGGCGAGTGATGAGGGTGATGCCCTCGGCGCGCACACCGGCCAGCCCGTACTCGTCCTGGTCGTCGGAGAGGACCTCCACCGTCCCGGTGCCGCTCCAGTGCTTGGCGACAGCGACCAGAGGCTTGACGGGCAGGTTGTAGTCGCCGGGCACCATCAGTCCCTGCGGGGACAAAGGGGCGACGGCCATCCGGTAGCGGTCGGTCGTCTCCAGCCGGGAGAGGCCGTCCTCGGTGATGTGCAGATTGGCGCCGGTGAGCACCGGCAGGGTGTCGTCGGTGCCTGCCGCCGCGGCGACCCGGGCCAGGGCGGTGGTGTAGTCGGCGGTGGCGAACCGGGCGATGATCTCGGGGGCCTGGGGGAGCGTCGGGTAGTCCTCGACCGGCATGTCCTCCAGCGGGATGGAGTACCCGGCGAAGGTCAGCGCGGGGCCCTCTTCCTCCAGGGTCAGGCTGACGTCGGTGGCGTCGGCCTTCTTGGGGGTCACGATGCTGCGTAGGGCGTTGAGCGCCGTCAGGAGCGCGCCGTGGTGGATGAGCAGCGTGGTCTCGTCGCTGATGTGGGCGTCGAGCTCGACGTCGACCAGGGTGTCGTAGTCGAACTGGGACAGGTGCAGGGCGCCGTCGCGGCTGGCGCGGATGAGGGTTCCGGCCAGGCAGGGAACGCTGGGGCGGCGGGCCGCGGCGATCTTGGTGGCGTTCAGGGCGCGCAGCAGGTCCTTGCTGGGGACGGTGAAGACGGTGCGGGTGGCGGTGGTGGCGGGCATGGCCGGGTCCTCTCCTGGGCGGGTAGTGGGGGCGTCACGCCCCCACTATTGAAACAATAGAATTCGCTAGTGACAATCGGGCATTAGAAAGCCCGGTCCACCTCCTCGGCCTCCAGTCCCAGCAGCACGTCACAGACCCGTGAGAACCACCTGTACTCCTCCTCGTAGTACTCGACCAGGTCCTGGGCGAACATTCCGGTGACCTGCAGCGCGTTGCGCGCGGCGTTCATCGACCCCCAGGAGGTCGCGACGACGCCATACACGGGCTCAGGAATCGCGTCGAGCAGGTTGATGCCTTCCATGGCGCCCCTCCGGATGGTTGCGAACGTCCCAACACCTGAACTATAGCAACAGAGTACGTCAGTTACAAGAAAGGGTTGTGGGGGTGCGACACCGTGTGTCGCACCCCCACTCTCAGAGCAGGATCAGGCCGATGGCCGCCGCCCACGCCGCGCGGTCAGCTCCGCCTGCAACCGCTCCGCCTCGCCGCGCCGCCACCGCGCGATCCCGTCCGCCCCCTCCTCGCCCGGCGGCCACAACCCCTGTGCCAGCCGGAACTCCATCGCCTCACGGCTGGTACCCGGCACGCCGCGCTCGGCCGCCTCCGCGAAGTAGGTCAAGAGCTGCTCCCAGGTGAGCAGGTCCTCGGGCGAACCCGTCGGCTCCAGGGGAAGGCCCTGCGCGGCCCGCCGCAGGCGGTCCAGTCCGCGCTCGGAGTAGACGCTCGTCCCATCCCGTGTGCCGACCATCGGCGGCCGTAGCTCCTTGTGCTTGATCCACCAGGTCTTGCGCACCGTGTTCGCGGACACGCCGACGTGCTCGGCGTACTCCGGCACCGTCCAGCCCTGAGCGATCATCTGCTGGATCTGCTCCAGGGGTGGGCGCGGGTACAGCTTGGCGCGGCCGTGCCCGATCTTGATCTCGCCGACCGCCCTAGGGAACAGGTCGGGGTGCCACTTGGGCCAGCTCATCGCGATCTGTCGCGTATCCAGGTCGTACTCGGCGGCGAAGTCGGCGATCGTCACCGTGCCAGCCCAGGCGACGTCGAGGTCGACCAAGGCGTAGGTCGGCTGGCCGGAGCGCTCACCGACCGCGTCGGGCAGGGGGTGTTCGCTCGCCCAGTCGGCGAGCTCCTGGGGGTCGACGCGGCGTGCCGCGGCGTACTCCAGCAACGTCACAGCGGGCGGTGGTGTGCGTTCGGGGGTTACCATGGGTGTCTCCAGAGTGAGACGCCGCGGCCTTTTGCCCCCCGACCCCACGGGGTCGGGATGGCCCCGGCGCGGCTGTGGCCCGTCCCATGACGCACACCAGGGACGGGCCACAGCCATTTTCGTTAGTGATCAGACCTGAGTGGCGAGCACGCGCGCGTTGATGCGCAGCTGCTCCCACTCGGCCAGCGCGTTGACGTGCGCCAGCATGTGGGTGTCGAACCCGGCTTGGCCGATGCCGTCCGCCTCCGCGCTGCGCCGGGCCGCGTGCACCCACTGGCGCAGCGCCCGCACCAGCAGGTGCGTGTTCGGCGCTGGGTCCTCCTGCGCGGCGAAGGCGTCAGCGATCTGCCACAGCATCAGAGACCACGTCTCCAGGCTGGTCAGCCGCTCCTCGGGCTGTCCGGCGTCGATGCCCAGGTGGACCAGGACCACGCACGTGCGCTTGAGGGTCTCGGTCAGGTCCTGGCGCTTCTCGACGTCGGTGAGCAGGCGAGGCTGAGACAAAACGTCCTCCAGAGTGAGTGCTTGCTGTTGCGGGTGTTGGGTTTGCCCTCCCAACACCCGCAACTGTCTCAACAGATTACGCTAGTGTCAAGGAGTTGGTTTCCACCGGCCGTGTCGCGTCGACACGAACCGTCGCCCAGGCAGCTTCGCCACCGTCACTCCCAGCGCCCGCGCCAGCACCTCAGCGTCCAGACTCTCCGGCGCCAGCGCCGACAACACCTCGCCGGCCTTCGCTCCGACCTGGTGCACCACGGCCCACCGGCCGTCGCGCACGTACCCCACCTCGAACACAGCGCTCTGCTCACCCATGGCCGAAAGCTTAGGCGCCGTCATCCTTCGCAGAGGGCTGGAGCCAGTGCTCCGGCATGTCGATGCGCCACTGGTGATGTTCGAGCCCTTGCGGGCGCGTACCAGTGGCCTCCGCGAAGCTGATCCCTCCTTTGTTTGAAAGAAGTTTCATGAACATGACCTCTGCTTCTCCGAATTTGGCTCCACGGTAGCTCATGAGACCCTCGGAGACGTCGACACCATCAAATACGATGCTTCCGCGATTGAATTCCGTATGAGAGAAGAGCATTTCGCAACCATGTAGTTCGACGTTCTTGAAGGTGGCATTGGTGCCGTCGAAGGTTGAGTCGCTGAATAGAATTTTTCCGCCGCGCAGGTCTTGAGAAGAAAAATCGAAGACTCCTCCAAAGAACTTCATGCGAGCGAAGGACAATGTTCCTTCAGTGAAGTCTTGTGCCCTGAGCCGGAAAGTTCCGTGTTGCAGTTGAGAGCGATGGAAGCGGATCCATCCGCCTTCTGACCTGGCGATGCGGAGCGAGATGTTGCCGAGAAATTCGCATCCGTCGAAGAGGACACTGCCCCCCATTAAGGCTGTGCTCTCCAGGGAGAGTACTCTCGTGAAGCTGACCGATTTGAAGATGACGCGACCCCCTTCAAAAAGGGCGCCTGAGAGTTGAAGGTCACGCTCTTTAAAAGATGAATAAGCAAATGCCGTGAAGCCGCCATAGAACTCGGCGAGTTCCATGTTCAGGCCTAGTGTTGTTTCGAATTTTGCGTGAGTGAAGTCAATTCGTCCTCCTCGAATTTTTACTTCTCCGAAGTTTGCTTGAAAGCCCAGGAAAGTGGCACCGCGGAAGGAAACGTTTCCTCCGGTGAACTCCGATTCGGAGAAGTCTGCGTCTTTGAAGGTTGCTCCTGTGAAGTCAAAGTCTTTGCCTCTCCAGCGCGTCTCCCGGCGAATGTGGTCTCTGATGATCTGAACGATCGTCTGTCGGAACGACGTTTCGTTGTGATGCTCTGTCCCCGAGAGTTCGCCGTCCGCGATGTAGGGGGTTTTGAGCTGGGCACAGAGCACGTTGATCGCTGTCTGAGCCTCTTCCTCGCTGGGGGCGGTATCGGCCACATGCGCCATGGCGTAGGCGCCGGCCAGACGGATCGCGTACTGGTCGCTGCCGAGTTGCTCGCTCGCTGCGGCGAACCGGTCGGTGAACAACCGGGACACCTCGCGCTTCTCGGTGAGCTCTGCTCGTCTGTCCTCGGCCTCGGTGGTGCGCTGTCGGCGGTAGTTGATCACCAGCAGTGCCGCCGCGCCCAGGCCCGCGATCACCGCGAAGGCGCGGGTCACCAGTTGGTCGGCCAGCCTCAGTGAGAACTCCGGAGGAGGTTCTGGAAGGGGAGCACCCAGCAGCCACCACACCCCAGTGACCATGCCGACCACGATCGCCAGCACCGCGGCCCAGGTCGCGGAGATCACGCGCACCAGACTGGACTGCTCGACCCAGGCGCGCACGTTCCACCGGCGCGTACGCACCAGCGTCACCAGGAACAGCATGGCCCCAGCCACGATCGGCGTGACTGACTCCGCGGCGGGCAGAGCCCAGTACGCCTTCGCCGCCGGGACGACAGTCCGGATCATCGGCGCGATGGCGAGAACGAGGCCGCTGCCCATCAGCAGGCTGGCGGTGGGGTGCGCACGCATCCACGCTCTGAGCGTGCGCCAGCGCTCGCGAAGGGCAGGGCGCGGTGCAGATGAGGGAGTGGGCTCGATCTCGCCCAGTGGGGGTTGGTTCATGGGCGCACCGTAGCCGGACACGGAGACAACAGGGCGTCGTGGCCGAGTTCGGTCAGGCCGGGGCGCGGAGCCCGAAGAAGAGCGGGCCCGAACCGTCGCCGGTCCGGGCGTCCGGCCCCCTTCGGTGCTCATAATAGGGGACGGCTATCACCCGCTCCATTTTCATAGCCGAAAAGAATCCAGAGGGAGGTGCCCGTGTCCGAAGACGTGCAGGAGAGCGGCTTGCGGGTGGAGCTGGTGGGGATGCGCGGTGACGTGCTCGCACAGCTTGCGGAGATCCGCGGAGACCTACGTGTGGTGTGCGAGCAGAACGCCAACGACATCGAGCACCGCCGCCAGCTAGCTGCGGACCTGAAGCAGGTCAAGGACGCCCAGACCACCTTTGTCACCAAGACGGAGATGGACCAGCGCCTGCGCAACAGCCTCACCGTCGCCAGCGTCGTCCTTGGCACCATCACGCTTTTGATCAACACCGGCGTCCACTCCTTGATCTGACGCCCGCCCTGAGAGGAGAGCCGGATGGCTCGTATGCCGGGCGCCACATGGCGCCCGATCGACAAGAACTTCACCTACGGCGGATGCCGACCACGCTTCGTCATCTTGCACATCATCGTCGGGACCTTGGAGGGGGCGGACTCCTGGTTCAGGAACTCCAACAGCCGCGTCTCAGCGCACTTCGGTACCGGCCGCGACGGAGAGCTCCTCCAGTGGGTGGACACCTCCAGCAAGGCCTGGGCCAACGCCGGCGCCAACGGCGTCGCTATCAGCGTCGAGAACGAAGGCCAGGTCGGTGACGCCCTGACCGGCGTGCAGATCGAACGGTGCGCCGAGGTCCTGGCCTGGGCCCACGAGGAGCACGGTGTGGCCCTGGCCGTGACCAACGACCCGAATGGATCGGGGCTGGCCTTCCACAACCTGTGCCGGGACTGGTCCCTGTCCGGGACCGCGTGCCCCGGCCCGCGCATCGTCGCCCAGCGCGAGCAGATCGTCGAGCGCGCCAAGCAGATCATCAACGGAGAGGACGACAACGACATGCCCGGCCACCGCCGCTTCGAGAAGACCAAGCCCCAGGAGCTCCAGCCCGGTATCTGGCGCAGCCTGAAGTTCGACGCCCGCCACGACGGCCCCGGCGAGTTCTACTCCCTGGTCGGCCCCGACGAGAAGGACGGCGCCATCTACGACCTCTCCGTTGGCGTCACCCTGGACGGCCTGGAGCCCGGCGACGAGGTGCAGCTGCGCGCCACCGAGTACGAGCCCGACGACAACGGCGGCTGGCAGATCGCCCGCAACCGGCCCATCGACAGCCCCGTCCACGCCAAGGCCAACGGCCACTTCACCTACCACTGGAAGGGAAACCTCGGCGCGGGCCGCCGGGTCCGTATCCGCATCGCCCAGTTCGGGCGCGAGAGCGCGACGATCACCGACGCGACCTCCGACGTCCTCTACTGGCCCAAGTAGCCCTACGACCTGCAAGGACCGCCCATGACCGGCACGATGCAGTCTCTCGTGCGCACCGTAGTGCCCTACGCCGTCGGTCTGGCCACTGCGCTCGGCGCCAAGCTGGGCCTGGACCTGCCCCACGACGTCCTCACCGAGGCCTTCACCGTCGCGACCACCTTTTTCGTCGGCACCATCTACTACGCCCTCGCCCGTGCCGTCGAGCAGCACATCACTCCCAAGTGGGGCGCGCTGATGCTCGGCTCCACCAGCCACCCCCACTACAGCAAGGACACACCCGCGCCCGCGGCTGTCGCAGCCCCGCCGCCCTTCCCGGGCGACACGTCGGCCGCCGCGGCTGTCGAGCCCGAGTCCTCGTCGGGGGAGCACACGCACCCCTGACCTTCTCTGCGCGGTCTGGCCCCCTTCACCCTTCATTCATCACGCCAGACAGCAGGAGAACACCATGGCCACACGGCGCCCCTGGGCCCTGCCCGCCCTGGGAATGACCCTCGCCCTCCTCCCGATCCTGACGATTCCTGCGTACGCCACCCCCGGCGGACCCGACCCCAAGCCCGGGTACGGCAACGAGCCCTCTCCCGACCCCACGCCGGGCCCGGATGACGAAGCTCTGGCCCTGACCGCAGAGGTCGTCACCCTCATCAACGCCGAGCGCGCCGCCCACGGCCGCGGCGAGGTCCTGGTCGACGAGCTGCTGTCCAAGGCGGCGGCCGAGCACGCCGCGGACATGGCCGAGCGGGACTTCTTCGCCCACACCAACCTCGACGGCGAAACCCCCCAGGACCGAGCTCTGCGCCACGGCTACGACGACTACGGCGCCGAGAACATCGCCTGGGGCTACTCCACCCCCGAACGCGTCGTGCACGAGTGGATGAACAGCACCGCGCACCGCCGCAACATCCTCAACGGCGAACTCGTCGCGATCGGTGTCGGCTACCACAACGAGGACCGCGCCCTGTGGGTGGCCAAGTTCGGCCGCTCCCTCACTCTGAACCCGGAAGAGGCACGATGACCACGATCAGCACCGCGCTCCAGGGCCCGCACGCACGCGGGTGGTCCTGGCTGTCCACGGTCCGCCCGCCCGCCCCCGTCGCCGCGTCTTGAGGAGGTCTTCCATGGCGAACCCACAGGCGCCCGGCGCGGTCACCGGCTACCAGCAGCATCCGCAGGAGATCATCGACTTGGTCAACCGGGTCAAGGCCGCGGAGAACATGATCGGGGACCTGGTCGCCGAGATTCGCGAGCGCAAGGACGTCGACCAGCGCATGCTGGGGCTGGGCCGCAACGACCTCCAGATGGGCTTCATGCGCGTGGTCCGCTCCGTCTTCCAGCCCGAGAGCAGGCTCTGATCGTGGACGTGACCGCCATCGCCCAGGTCTGCCACGAGGCCAACCGCGCTCTGCAGACGGTCATCAACGACCCCGTCACTTCGCCGCCTTGGGAGCAGACCCCCGACTGGCAGCGCGCCTGCGTCATCAACGGCGTGCGCAAGGCCCAGCAAGGGGCCAGCCCCGAGGAACTCCACGCCTCCTGGTGCTCGTCGATGTGCGCCGAGGGGTGGGTGTACGGGCCGGTCAAGGACCCCGACCACAAGACCCACCCGTGCCTGGTGGCTTTCGACGAGCTGAGCCCCGAGCAGCAGGCCAAGGACAGCTTGCTCCACGCGGTCGTCAACGCCCTCACCGAACAGAAGGAGACCTGACCACGTGCGCGTCTTCTACGACACCGAGTTCATCGAACGCGGGGCCGACCACCCCCTCCACCTGATCAGCATCGGCATGGTCGCCGACGACGGCCGGGAACTGTACGCGGTCAACGCCGACATGGACCAGGACCTGGTGCGCACCCACCCCTGGGTGGGCAAGCACGTGTGGCCCCACCTGCCTCTAGCCCAACCCTGGCCCGGCACCCGCGGCGGGTCCCATCCGCGCCTGGACCTGGACGACCCCGACGTGCGCCCCCGCGCGCAGATCACCCGCCTCGTCGAGGACTTCCTCTCCCACACCCCTGACGTCGAGCTGTGGGCCTGGTACGGGGCCTACGACCACGTGGTGCTCGCGCAGCTGTGGGGAACCATGACCCAGCTGCCCGGGCACGTACCGATGTGGACGAACGACCTCAAGCAGGAAGCCCACCGGCTGGGCAACCCCCGTCTGCCCGAGCAGCCCGAAGGCGAGCACCACGCCCTGGCCGACGCCCGCCACAACCTCACCCGGGCCCGCGTCCTGGACGACCTGCGAGGCACCCGATGACCTTCAACCCCTGCGGGCCAGGACCCGTGGTCATCGCGCACCGCGGCGCCTCGGCCATCGCCCCCGAGAACACGCTGGCGGCCCTGTCCATGGCCATCACCCTGGGCGCGCCCCTGGTGGAGGTCGACGTACAGCTGGGCGTGGACGGCACCCTCATCTGCGTGCACGACACCACCCTGGCGCGCACCCACGGTGTGGACCTGCCCGTGGCGGACATGACCGTCGCCGACGCGGCCACCCTCATGGTCCAGCCGCACCTGTTCGGTCACCCCGCCTGGGGGCCACAGCCGACCCCCACCCTGGACCGGGTGTTCGCCGAGTTCGGCCGCGCCCCCGTCACCTGGCTGGTGGAAGCCAAGGCCCCCTCCGGCACCGACGCCGCAGAGTGGGCCCGCATCGGCGAGGCCATCGTCGCGTGCGCCCGCCGATGGGGCGTGGCCTCCCGCACCATCGTGTCCGGCTTCCACCGCGAGCCCGGCTACGCCGCGATCCGCAACGGCATCCCGGCCTGCTTCAACGCCACCCGCGGCGCCGACGACCCCTACGTGCTCTCCCAGGAGGGGTTCTCCTACTACGGGATGCGCCTGGACGCCGACGAGGACAACATCGCCGCCGCTCACGCGGTCGGTCTGAAAGTGCTGCCCTACACCGTCAACCGACACGTGGACCGTGACCGGCTGGCCGCGCTGGGAGTGTGGGGCATCGTCACCGACCAACCCTGGTACCTCAGCCGTGACTACCAGCCCGCCCCGGGGCCGGTGTACACCACCCCGGCGTGGCCGCACGGGCATCTGCCCTCGCCCGTCACACCCGTCGACGGGCAGGTGGACGGCGGCGGCCTGGTGTTGGCGTCGCCCTCACTGGCCGCTGGGGACGCCGACAACTACACCGCGGTGATCGCGGGCGCGGTGTCGGGGTGGTCGGCCGCCCACGCCCGGCAGGTCTGCGTGGATGTGGACGTGGAACTGCTGGCCGCCGGCGGCCCGTCCAGGTCCGCGCAGATCCATCTGGCCGAGACCGACATCGGCTACGACGACAACCACCACGGCCGGGTGGACGCCTACAACGTCCTCGTGCGCGCTGACGGCGAACTGGCGCTGTGGGCCGCGGTCGACGGCGCGGCGATCGAGCTGGCGACCGCGCAGGGGCCGCCGCTGGCGGTCTCAGAAACCGCCCCGGCCCGGGTCAGTCTGCAACTGCGTGTGAACGGGCCCCGGGTGGAGGTCACGCGCACCGACACCTCGCCCCCGGTGACGGTGGCCACGGACAACGAGCAGGTCCAGCCCCGCTACGTGGGGCTGGGAGTCCGCGCGGCCAAGGCCCGCTTCCTCGATCTGCGCCTGCGCTGATACGGCGCTGCCTCGACCCGCCCCTTCACGGGAGCGGGTCGAGGTGCTAGGGGCGTTTCGCGCAGTACCGGCAGCCGATCTGGCGGTGGCGGACCTTGCTGTAGCGGGGTGCGACTTCGGCGCCGCACGTCATGCACCGGCACGGCCACGGCTGTGTGGCCCCGGTAGGACACCAGCGGCATGCCTTCTTCACTCGACGGCCTCCATGCCGAAGGAGACGATGGTGCCGCCGAGGCGATAGACGCCGGGTTCCACCTTCTTGCCGTCGGGGCCGGTGACGTGCTCGCCGTCCCAGGAGATGGTTTCGGGCAGCTCAGGGTGGCCTTCGACCATCACGCGGGTGTGCTGCTCGCTGAGCAGGACGGCGATGTGCTGGCTCTCCACGATCAGAGCCTGAGGGCCCTGCTCGGCGGCGGCCCGGCGTACCGCTGCCCAGGAGCGGCGGGCTTCGGTGACCGCGTGCGATCCGGTCAGGTGGTAGCCCAGGCGGGTCGCGGCGGCCAGGGAGACCAGCGCCCCGTCGGGCCGGTCGTAGTGCATCAGGCGGACGGGCTGGCCGTCGGTGGCCACGCGGGTGACCTGTTCGCCCAGGGTGTCCCGTGCGGCGGCGGTGGACATCTCGCGCATCGGCAGTTCCTTCTCAGAGGTGGACCAACACCGAGGCCGTACCACTCACGACACAACTCGTATTGCCAGAAACACAACATTCTCGGTGTGGCGCGTCCTGACACACCCACCTGAGAAGCTGAACACTATGAGTGATCAGAGCGTGACCTCCGTCGTCGACGCCCTCCTTGCCGCGTCCACCACCGCCGCCATCGCGCTGGACCAAAAGGAACACCGCCCCACCGCAGCCGCCGAAGCCCAGGCATGGTTCGACCAGCACCGAGACGAAGTGCTGGCCGCCGCCCAGAACGCACACGAGACCGGACAGCACGAACTCGCACTGTCCCTGGACACCAACCTGGACATCTACCTGGCTCACGGCGCCGACACCGCCACCGCCGCGCGCAGCGCCGCCCGAGCCCTGCACTCGGCCCAGGCCCTGGGCGTGACCGAGGTGATCTACGGCCGGGCTCTGGCGGCCTCGGACGCGCACCGCCGCCACGGTGACCACGAAGCGGCCATCACCACAGCACGGCACGCCCTGGAGGTGGACCACCTCCCCGAGATGTCTCGCGTCCGCGCCACCTACACCCTGGCCATGACCCTGGCCTGGTCAGGCGAACACGAGCAGGCGCTCCCGCTCTACCAGCAGGTCATCGGCCAGACCTCCACCCTGCCCGTGGACCTGGCGGCGGCCGCGGCGAACGGCATCGCCTGGACGCTGGCCGAGCTCGGCCGCGCCGCGGAAGCCCTGCCCTACGCCACCCGGGCCCTGGACCTGGCGATGGCCACCTGCGACACGAACACGGTCGCCGCCGCCCACGACACCCTGGGCGAGGTCCACACCGCGCTCGGCGACATCAGCAAGGCCCGAAGCGCCTACCAGGACGCGCTCACGCTCTACGAGCGCATCGGCTACCAGGTGCGCATCGACCAGGTGCAGGAGAGCCTGGCACGACTGTGAGCCCGTGAAAGGAAGAGGGGCTGCCCCTCACGGGCAGCCCCTGAAGCTCACGACCAGGTACGGGTCTCGTTCAGCGCTTCCTTCTCCCGTAGCGCCTGGCTCAGATCGATGCCTTCGCGGTTGGCGATGGCCGCGAGGTAGATCAGCACGTCGGCCAGTTCCTCGCCGAGGCCGCCCACCGTGCTGGTGGGGTCCACGCTGAGCGAGGCACGCTTGCGCACGGCCTTGCACACTTCCCCGGTTTCCTCCGCCAGCTTCAGGGTCTGCTCGACCAGGGTGCTGTCGGAGAACCCGCGCTCCACCTCCATTTTCGCCACGTATTCCTGGATCTGGGCCAGGGTGAGCGGGCGGTCGGGCAGCGGCTCCATAGCGAGGTCCCTTCTCGGGGTGCGAGAGGACGGACGCTACCAGCGAGACGCGTGGGGGAGGAGGAGAACGGGTCAGCTCGCGGCCAAGGTGTGATCCAGCCCGGCGCGCAGGAGGCTGCTCATCCGCCGTGCGGCCGCGCGTACCGAGGAGCGGTCCGCCGCCGAAGTCGTCCCGGGGACGAGCCGGTGACGCACTCGGCGGTCCTGCTGGTCCCACGCCCAGGTCCCGACCACCTGCCCGTCCACGACCACGGTCGGCAGGACTTCTCCGATCTGGTTGAACGCCTTGGCCGCTGGCAGCGGTCCGAGGTAGCGGGTGCGGGTCTCGAAGTAGGCCTTGAGCGCGACGTCCTCGTGCGCCAGCAGGTGCGCACCGCTCTCCTGCGTCCCGCAGCTGGCGAACTCCTCGAACCGGTCGGCGTTCATCACCATGGGGTGCGGCGACCATGCCGGTACCGTCACCTGGACCAGCTTCACACCCGCGCGGAGCCACGCCTGCTCCACGGCCTGGCGTGACAACGCCGACCACCAGGTGGCGTCGCGCATGCTCACTGGACCGTACCGGTCCAGGTAGGCGCCCATCAGCACGGCGGCCGCCTGCTCCCGGTTCATGGCGGTGTCCAGCCCGGGGTAGGCACGAGCGGCCACGTCGAAGGTGCGCTGCTCGCGGTTCCACACCGGCGAGGCGTTGGTGTAGGCGAGGGAGCCGCGCTCCCACGCGAGCTTGAGCGCCACTCGCACCGCAGGGACGGCCCGCCCGCGCGCGGCCAGGTGCTGCTCGATGTCCCGGTGCCCGGTCGGGCCCTGTTCGTCGAGCAGGGCGAGCAGGTCCACCGTCGCCGCGGCGACATCCTCTTCGGACACCTGGGCGTTAACCACGGCCCGCAGCGCATCGCGTTCACGGAAGTGCCGGGTGGCGGCGTGCGCCGCGGCGGCCAGGGGCAGGGGCAGGGTGTGCAGGGTCTTGCGCATGCACCGCACCGTCACCAGGTCCCGGCGCCCCTGTGGGGTCAACAGCCGCAGCACCTGGGAGAGGTCACCCATCCGCGCGGCGGCGGTCTGGAACGGGGAGGGCAGGCGTGCGGCATGCAGGCCCAGTGCGAGGTCGGCGGTCTCCTCCACCGTGGCAAGGCGGGCGTGAGGCGCCAGCCCTTGACGGGCCAGCACCCACTGCCACAGCCGGGACGCCTCACCGTCGGACAGACGGTGGGCGTCCACGACCAGGGGCGCGAGTTCGGGGGTCATGGGCGGGAGGCTAACAGCCTCCTCCTCTCCAGGGGGCGGTTACGGCGATCATCCTTGAGGTCCCCATTCGGCTTCGACGAAGTCGCGCAGCTCGGCGTAGGAGCGCTGGGTCTCCTCCCAGTCGGTTTCGGTCCCCCACCAGTGGCGGTCGTTGTGGTGGATGTGGAACCTTTCCCAGTCGCCGTCGAAGCCCGGCTCGTGGTGGGTGCCGTGCACCCGGTGCAGCAGGGCGTTGTCGTAGACCTCGGTCCCGGGCAGGGGCACGAACCGAAACAGCGACACCCGGCCCAGGTGGGGGCGCAGCTCGCGGAGCAGGGCGATGGTCTCCCTGGTGGTCTCGGTGTTCTCCCCGGGGTAGCCGTGGATGATGAACGCCTTGGCCTGGATGCCGGCGGCCGCGCTCAGGTGGATCGCGCGCCGGATCTTGTCCTGGGTGGTGTTCTTGCGCATCGCCTTGAGCAGGCGCTCGCTTCCGGACTCGACGCCGTACTTGACCTCGATGCACCCGGCCGCGGCCATCGTCTCCAACAAGGGCTGGTCGACGGTGTCCACGCGCGAGAGTGCCGACCAGCGCAGGCCCAGATCGGTGATGTGGGAGCAGATGTCGGCGACCTTGGTCTTGTTGACGATGAAGTTGTCGTCGACGATCGCGAAGCCCTCGATGCCATAGGCGTCGATCAGGTGCTCCAGCTCCTTGCGGGCCGAGGCACCGCCTCGGTACTGCATGCGGCGCTGGGCGACCGCGCAGAACGAGCAGGGGAAGGGGCAGCCACGGGAGAACATGGTGTGGGCCATGCGCACGTCGGTTCCGGCCAGCCGGTCGGAGAGCACGAAGTCCTCGGTGGGCAGCAGGTGGCGGGCTGGGTCGGGCAGACGGTCTATGTCGCGCATCAGCACCCGCGGCGCGGTGCGGACCGGTCGGCCCTCGCCCGGGTACACCACCCCGGCCACACCGGTGAAGTCGCGATCGTGGGCGTGGTCCAGCAGTTCCAGGATGGTGTCCTCGGCCTCCCCGATCGCGGCGACGTGCGCGTCGAAATCGGCCAAGGACTCCTCAGGGTAGAAGTTGGCGTGGACCCCGCCAACCATCACCAGCGCCCCAGGATCGATGCGTGCTTGGCGGCGGGCCTGGAGCATCAGCCCGTAGGTGGCCGAGGAAGCGAGGCTGAACCCGACCGCGTCGTAGCCGGACAGGTCCAGTCGGGTGCGCCCGTGGGTGACGCGTTCGATGGCGACCTGGTGCCCGGCCTGCTCCACCACGGACGCCAGGTAGAGCACCCCGAACGGCGGGAACTCCTTGCGCCCGTCCTTGAACCGGGCCATGTCGTACACCTCGGGGTAGAGCAGCACCACCTTCATGCCACCCGCCCCCGTCCGGCCTGGCGTGCGGCGAACTGCGCGCTCACCTTCTCGGCGAGCTGCACCGCGACCACCTCCGGGGCCAGCGCCTCGGTGGAGTGCTCCAGTACGGGCAGGCCCGCACGCTGGTAGCGCTGCGCGGTCTCGGTGAACAGGGTCCGCTCCCGATCGGCCGCCGCGGTGTCGGTGTGGTGGAAGCGGCTGTAGTTGCTACCGCGGCTGCGCGCCCGGTCAGCGCAGACCCGGGGCGAGGCGGTCAGGAACACGAACAGGTCCGCGGGGCGCGCGTACTGGTACAGGGAGGCGATGAACTCGGGGTCGGCACCGTCGAGCTGGTCCAGGACGAACGCGGTCGGGGTATAGCGATCGCACACCACGATCCGGCCGGCGTCCAGGTGGGGCAGGAGCGTGGTCGCCAGGTGGTGGTAGCGGTCGGCCGCCATCAGGCAGGTGAGCGCCAGGCCGCGGATGGTGTGCGTGCTGTGGCGGGCAAGTTCCCCGATGGGGGAGCTGGAGGGCTGTGCTTCGAGAACCGCGCAGTGGCCTGTGGCGGCAAGCAGCCGGTGCAGGTGGCGGGCTGTGGTGGTCTTGCCGACCCCGGAGGGGCCGTCGAGGGAGACGAGGAATCCGCCAGGGGCAGCAGGCGGTGGCGTGTTCAGCTCATAAGGGCGTTCGGTCCTGTCCACGGGGTCCTCCCAGTGCGAGGGTGAGCACGGTCAGGGTGGAAAGCTGCGTGGGTGTGGTGGTGAGGGAGCGCCACCAACGAGCGAAAGCCGGTTCGTCGTCGGACCGGCCGAGAACCGGGACGGCCTGGGCGGCGCACTTGCGTACCGCCATGTCCGCGTAGGGGTAGAGCGAAAAGTCCCCGGTGGCGTCGGCGACAGCGGCTCCCGCTGTCCACCGGCCGATACGGGGGACCGACTGCACCTCCACCACCAGGTCCTGTGGTGCCAGGTCAGCCCACTTGAGCCCGAACTCCAGGAGGGCCTCGGCGGCTGCGAGCAGCGGACGGCGCTTGAACGCCATACCCAGCTCGGCGAAGTCGCTCTCGGCCAGGGCGAGCACCGCCTCGGGACGAGGGAAGGCCGTGGGAGCATCAGGCAGCGGCGCCCCGTGGGCGTCGCAGAACCGGGCGAACATCGCCTGTGCCTGGTCGGCCCGGGCCACCTGGCGGATGATCGCGGTGGCCAGGGCCTCCCACAGGCTCGGGGTGCGCAGCCGCTGGACCGGCCCCTGCTTCTGCAACGCCTGACGCAACGCATCGGGGACTCGCGGTCCTAGAACTGCAGGGGAGTACACGTCCACGACCGGCGCCGGGCCCAGGCTCTCACCCACGCGTGCCACCGTCAGGTCCGTGTGGGCCTGCGCCGTCCACACGCCATGCTCGGTGCGCACCGTGCGTCGGCGTCCCGAAGCCGTGACGCTCCAGCCGGGGTGGTCACACCACACGAACGCTCCCCTCCCCGAGGTCTGCGGTGACCGGGCACCATCTTCGTCCTCGCTGCTCGCCGGGGCGGGCCCGTCGCGCCCCAGGAGCGTCACCAGAGCCGCCAACGCACGCTCACCCCTCTCGGACAACCCGGTCCAGGGGTAGAACCTGACCTGGCTGACCACAGTCGCCACCAGCGGCTCGATCTCGGCCAACACGCGGTGCAGGTCGGCGAGCGTGCGCGTGCCCGCAGGGATGAGATGGACGAGCTCTCGGCGCACCGGCTCGCTCACCCGGCTGGCCTGTTCCGGGGGCAGCAGACGCACGCGACCGGTGACCAGATGCAGCTCGACCGCCCGCGGTGCGGCCCTGTCGCGGTCCTGTGTCATGAGGCTGCCTGGAACATCACACGCGCCCGCTCCGAGCGCCGCCTCGGCCGCGGCAGGTGAGCCCACACCGTGTGCCCGTCCACACCACCGGCAACCCCCCACTCACACGAGAGCGCGTCGACGAGCCGCAGCCCGTTCCCCGCCTCCTCGGCGCCGTCGGCCATGCGCACACGTCCCGCCTTGTCCAAAGGGCCCTGGTCGGTGACCTCGATGCGCACCACCGTGGGGGAGTGGGTCAGCGTCAACCGGGTCCACCCCCCGGGGATCCCCGAGACGGTGTGCTTGAGCGCGTTCACGTACAGCTCGTGGGTGACCTCGATCAGGCTGTCGGCCTGCTCGCGCGACATACGGCTGGCCGCCCACACCCACCTGCGCACCTGCGCCGCCAACCGCTGGTCGGCGCCGTACTCCACCACGTACACGCCCGGCTCGGTGACGCGCACCATCCGGGGCAGCGGGGGCGGAAGTAGATCGGCTGGTGGCACGTCAGCTCCTGTCGAGTGAGTGGAGGACAACGCTCAGGCGCTACCGAGCGGCGCAGAACGCCGTGTGAGACCAATTACATAGGGATATCGTCGAAAGGGCCCCCGACGGCAGGTGCGTTCACCACGACCCGAGACACCCCTTTCACACCCCGTGTGAACGGCATGCCACAAGAAAGGCCATCGTGTCTGAGCCCAACGCCCTCCTGGCCACCCTCATCAGCGAGGCTGGATTTTCCAACGCAGGACTCGCATCCAGGATCAACCAACGCATCAACACCCGCTACGACCACACAGCGGTCGCACGGTGGGTACGTGACCACGCGATCCCCCGCGGCCGCGCACCCCAGATCATCTGCGAGATCCTGTCCCAGCGCCTCGGCAGGCAGGTCATCTTGAGCGACATCGGCATGGACCGCAACGAAAGCCAGCACCCCTCCACCGCCTTGGACGCCGTCGTCACCCGCACCACAGCGATGTGGCGCCAGGACCACCGTGACGACGCCTTCCTCGCACACACCCCACCGACGAGCGGTCCCAATGTGATCGTGCCGCTGTTCGAATGGGAGAACCCCCCCGGCGACCGGGACGTGTCACACACGGGGTCGCGGTCGGTAGGAGACAGCGACGTTGACCGGCTGCTGACGGCACGCCACCGCTACCAGGAGATGTACCGGCGAGCTGGAGGCATTCCGGTGCGCCCGCGTCTGGCGCGGTTCCTCTCCGAGCAGGTCGCCCCGACAGTCGCGGGCACGTACTCGGACACAACGGGACGCCGCCTGTACCGCACAGTCGGATCACTGACCGCGCTGGCCGGCATCTGCGCCTACGATGCGTCCCGGCAGGCACTCGCGCAACGCTACTTCCTGTCGGCGCTGCGCATGGCCAAAGCCAGCGGGGACAGGGCGTTCGGGGCGTACATCATCGCCCTGCTCTCCAACCAGGCCATGGCCGCCTCCGAGTACCGGCTCGTCATCCAGTACTGCGAGACCGCGCTGCGAGCCGCCCGCGGCGACCTGTCCCCGGCACTGGTGTCGGACCTGTGCACCATGCAGGCGCGCGCCTACGCCCGCCTCGGCGACCAACAGGCTTGCCACGCCCACATGCAGCATGCCGAGACCGCCGCTGGAAGGATCCGGCAGGAGGAAGAACCCACCGAGACCTCCTACGTCCAAGACGGGCTGGTGCAGACCCAGCACGCTGAAGCGCTCCGGCAGCTCGGCGACCTGGCCGCGGCGGAGGAGTACGCGGTCGAGGCGGTCCGCACCGCTGACAGGGCGCACCTGCGTGGCCAGGTCCACCGGCACGCAGGGCTCGCGATGATCCGCGCGCAGGACGGTCGGGTGGACGAGGCCCTGGAACCGGCGCGGGCGATGCTGGCCCGGGTGCAGGGCATGGAGTCGGGCAGGCTGCATGACCGAGTGCGGTCGGTACGGAAGGCGTTGGCGTCGCGCTCATCGGAGCCGGAGGTACGGGAGTTCGCCGAGCAGTGCGATGCGGAGCTGGCCTTGGGCCTGTGATTGGGTGACACCGTCATCTGCCACCGCCACTGGGGGAGAAGCTGTGCGCTGGACCGTTCACTCCGAAGACGAGCTGTACCGCGACCCCTGGCTGAACATCCGGGTCGCGGACGTGGAGATCACCGGGGGCCGACACCTGGAGCACCGGCTCATTCGGTCCGCGCCGGGCGCGGGAGCGGTGGTGATGGACGAGCACGACCAGGTCCTGCTGGAGTGGCGGCACCGGTTCATCCCCGACACCTGGGGCTACGAGATCCCCATCGGCGGCATCAACCCCGGTGAGACGCCCGAGGCCGCGGCGGCGCGCGAGGTCGAGGAAGAGACTGGCTGGCGGCCGGGCCCGCTGCGCCCGCTGCTCTACATCCAGCCGACCCCGGGGATCTCGGACTCCGAGCACCACATCTTCTTCGCCGACACCGCCGAGCACGTGGGCGACCCTGCCGAGGACTGGGAGGCCGAGCGGATCGAGTGGGTGCCGCTCGCCGATGTGCCCAGGCTCGTGGGGGAGCGGAAGTTGGTCTCGGGCACGTCGGTGTCGGCGCTGCTGCATGTGTACGGGGTGGGGCGTCCGGCCTGAGAAGCACTGCGGCCGCCGCGAAGCTGACAACTTCGCGGCGGCCGAGACCTGCGTCGAGCGGGTCAGGTGATGGTGTTGGTCAGGTGCCGGCCGATGCGGCCCACGAGCACACCCTGGCCATGTCCGGTCAGATCCAGGTAGTACAGGCGCGGAGCCGCCCCCCGCGAGTCGATGCGTACGTGAGCGAGCATCAGCATGGCGCCTTGGGGGTGGACGCTCGCGGGCACGGGGAACATGCGTTGCTCGACCCATTTCCCATAGATCTGTACCTGCCTGGACTCGCCCGGGACGAGGCGTTGCGCACTGATCACCGGGCCCGCGCTGCCATCACGGCAGTAGGTGAGAAAAGACCCCACCGGCCGCCCGTCGGCCTTGGCCCGGGCGTAGCCGCTCAAGGCCTGGAGCGCCTCCCAGGTCTTTCGAGCCCACACACGACGGCGGACTCCTGCCAGCTCATCCAGCTCCAGCGCTGCTTGGCGGTCGCCGGTGAAGCGCACTCCCTCCAGGCCCGGTAGGCACTTCAGGAGCTCGCCGAAGGTGGTCGGGGTCCGCGGGACGGTTCGCGCGATCGAGGCCATGTCACTCCTTGAACGGGGTTTTCACGCTGTCACGTCGCCGTAACCGGTGTGCGGTGAAGTGTCTTTTCGGTTCTGGGTTGGCCGGTATGGGGAAGGCCCAAACACGCTCCGTTGAGCTGGAGGAGAGTCAGCGCGTCATCGAGGGAGAGGTCGGTGCGGTGGGCGCCTGCTCTCCGCGGCCGCCGTTGCCGCGTCGACACCACGGGCACCAGGGCGTGATCCGCTGGTGCCGCTGAATCCACACCAGCCCGGTCCCGAGCATCACCAACATCAGGCTCAACCCCAGCCGCGGGTCCACGAGCACACCCACGGTCAACGCCAACGCTCCGCCAGCGAGTACCGCTCGATTCGGCCGTTCACCTACCCAGTGCAGCACGTGCAAGGGGTGTTGCCACCGCTCAGCCAGCTCTGAGCCTTGGAGAGGGATGCCCGCTATGCACAGCTCGCACAGCTTCCCCTGGTGTCCGAACCGCTCCAGCAGTGAGCTCACGTGCAGGGAGAACATCGCCAGGGAGAACCCCCACCAGCTCAGGTCGGGGACCCACACACACGGGACAGCGGCGAACATGGTCCAGGGAGAAGCCAGTCCGGCGTAATGGCCCACGCTGACAGGGACAGGGCGGATGAACGGTTTGCGCGGTTGCACTGCTCTCCTCGGATGAAGCGGGCTGGTGGTGTCGAAGGCGATGTTCTGGTCAGATCCGGGTACGCGTCGGGTCACGGCCGATCCAGCCGACGATGACGCCGTCCCCGTCGAAGGTGCGGTCCAGGTAGTACAGGCACGGCCCGACGCCGTGGGTGCTGATACTGATGCGCTCGCTCATCAGGGCTTGCCCGGTCACGGACACGCTGAGGGGCACCGGCAGCAGACGTGCGTGCGGGACGGGCCGCTGGCGGCGGGGCAAGGTGGTCTGCCGGGGGACTGGTCCCGCAACGGCTTGGCGGCAGTACCCGGGGAAGGTGCCGCTCCACTCCCCGTCGTGCTTGGCGCGGGTGTAGGTGCTCAACATCAGCAGCGCGGCCCAGGCCTTGATGATCCACCGGCTGTGGTCCTGGCCAGCGAGATGGTCCAGGTCGCGGGTGGCGTCGCGGTCGCCGGTGAAGCGCACGCCGCGTAGGGAGGGCACGTGCTCGACGAGTGCGGTGAAGGACTCGGGGCACGGGTGGGCCATGGTGATCCTCGGGTGTTCAAGTGCTGTCCGGGGGGCACAAGGCAAGGCCCGAACCACCGGGGTTCGGGCCTTGTGGTGGCCCCCAGGCCGGAGGGAGGTCACAGCCTGGGGACCACGTGGAAGGCGGCCCCGCCCCCTTGCATGGGGCCGCCCGTTGGTGCCCATGACCCCGGCAGCATCAAGGCGAACCGGGGCCACGGGGGTCTAGAGACGGTCGTCGGGCCACACGCCGAGGTGGCCCTTGCCGAAGCGGGGGCCGGGGTTCAGCATCTTGGTGACGGCCTCGGCGACGGTGTCGGCGATGATGGTCGGCTCGGTGTCGGTGTCGGGGTCGCGGTCCGTGATCATCCAGCACGACGGCAGCCGGACGATCCGGTACCGGTCCCCGAACCGCTCGTTGAGCCGGGTCAGGGTCGGCTGCCAGTCCAGGGGAGGGACCGCGTCGATGGCCTGCGCCCACACGGTCAGGTCGAAGCCGTCGAGCGCTCCGGGGCGCTTCTCCTGGGTCACGGTCACCGGTCCCCCTCCCGCTGCGTGGTCGACAGCGACGCCAGCAGGTCCAGCGCGGCCAGCGTGGCGCACACCCGCGCGGCGTTGAGGACCCTGCGGGCGCTGCGCAACGCGGGGTCGGTGGTGTAGGGGCGCACCAGCGCCGGGTCGTCGGTCTGAGCCTGGGACAGCACAGCGAGCGCGGCGGTCGCGGTGACGGCCTGCTTCGGCCGGGGCCGGTCCAAGTAGGGGCGCGAAGCCAGCAGTGGGCGCATGTCGGGTTCTCCGATCATCCGTGTCTGGACGTGTGGGCTAGACAACATCCAGTAAAAATGGTGATTCACCGATTTGCAAGCCCCAGGAGAGAATCCGCGATGCGGAATCAGACATTGAACGCAAATCACTTGCCCATCTACGATGGGTCCATGTCTAGTACCGAGTCCTTCTCGCCCACAGTCCGACGACGCCGCCTGTCCGCCGAACTCATCGCCCTGCGCGAGAAAGCGCAGCTGACCCTGGAGCAGGCCGCGGCCAAGCTGGAGTGGTCACGCGCCAAGATCGCCAACATCGAGACCGGTAAGCGGAAGCGCCCCTACGTCACCGACGTCGAGTTGCTGCTCAACATCTACGGAGTCACTGATGAGGCCCACATCGAGGCCTTTCGTGATCTGACCCGCCAGGCGCGCACACAGGGCTGGTGGACCAAGTACGGCGACCTGCTGGACGCCTACACCGGCTTCGAAGCCGAAGCGAGTTCCATCTCCACCTACCAGCCCAACGTCATCCCAGGCCTGCTCCAGACCCCCGACTACGCTGCGGCATCAGCGCGCGCAGCGATCAACTCCTCTGACGACGTCGAACGCATCGTGGACGCTCGTATGCGTCGTCAGCAGATCCTGAAGACAGCTCGCCCGCCGCGGCTGTGGTCGGTGATCGACGAAGCGGTGATCGCGCGCGGTGCTGGCACGAAGGTCATGCGAGAGCAGATCCAGCACCTGGTGGAGATGGCCGAACGGCACACCAACATCACCGTGCAGCTGCTGCCGTTCTCAGCTGGCCTGCATGCCGGGGCGAGCGGCCCCTTCGTGATCCTGGACTTCCCCGTCGCCGCCGATCCGTCGCTGGTCTATCTGGAAACTCGTCATGACGGCCTCTACCTGGAGGAGCCGGAAGTCATCGCGGACTACCGCACCGTCCTGGGTCATGTACAGGGCGCGGCTCTGAGTCCGGCAGAATCAGTCACGCATCTGACCAGCCTGATCGAGGAGTGACTCATGCAGGAGCAGGAGATCGACCCGAACAGCCGTGCTTGGCACAAGGCGAGCTACAGCAGCACCGCCCGCGAATGCGTTGAGGTGTCCGAGGGAGAGACCACTCTGGTTCGTGACACCAAGAACCGTGAGGCCGGGTTCCTCGGCGTCCCGGCCGGCGAGTGGACC